>DYRK01000280.1 GCA_020718785.1 Desulfatirhabdium butyrativorans
AATATTCTCTTACTGTAAACAAAAATTTATTTAGTTGTACTAATTTTTAAACACCCTCTAAAGACAGCAGAATATTCCGCTTTGATAATTTAAATAGTCAAAATCCTGCATCAGAAGTACAGCCTTTTGAATTTGAAGGTAAAATTTATTTTCCAAATCTAAACTCACATTGGAAAGCTATGTATCCAGAAGGTATGGAAAGGTTGAAGAATAAGAAAAGAATAGCTGTCAGTGGAAATACATTGAGTTATGTTCGATATTTTGATGATTTCCCTCTACAGCCGATAAATAACTTTTGGACAGATATAGGTGGAACTGTTCAAAGTAGAACTGATGCAAAAGTTTATGTTGTTCAAACTGGCACATCTGTAATTCAACGCTGCATCTTAATGACTACAGACCCCGGCGATTTGGTTCTTGACCCGACCTGCGGATCCGGCACAACGGCTTACGTTGCCGAGCAATGGGGACGCCGATGGATTACGATTGATACCAGCCGTGTTCCGCTTGCGCTTGCCCGTCAACGCCTGCTCACTGCGACTTTCCCGTGGTATGAACTCAAAGAAGAAAAGCGGGGACCAATCGGCGGATTTGTTCCGCATATTACGCTGAAAAGCATTGCCGGCAATGAACCTCCGAAAGAAGAAGTGCTTGCGGACCGCCCTGAAACAGATAACAGAATTGTCCGTGTTTGCGGTCCTTTTGTGTTCGAATCCACAATTCCCGCTCCGGCAGACTGGGATGAAGACGAGGAAATTGAAGACAACAATGCGGATATGAGCGGCGGACATGCGGCATATACTGCCAGAATGATTGAAGTATTGCGACATTCGCCGGTGCTGCATATAGACGGCGGAAAAACGGTTTCGCTCAAACAGGTGCGTCCTCCGGCAAAAACTTTGTCTCTCTCTGCCGAAGCTATTCTGGAAAACGAATCGCCGGCTGCTATCCTGTTCGGACCTGAAAACGGCGCAATCAGCGAACTGTCAGTCAGCAAAGCGCATGATGAAGCCAGCATGAAATCGAGAGGATACGTTCATCTGTATGTGATCGGCTTTGCCATTCAGCCCAATGCCCGGCAATACATTGAGCGCGGCGCACAGATCGGCATTCCCGCAACATATATTCAGGCAACACCTGATCTGATGATGGGCGATCTGCTGAAAAATCTGCGCTCGAGCCAGATTTTCAGCGTTTGCGGTCTGCCTGAAATCGAAATCATTTCTCTGAAAGACGGTCAGTATCAGGTCAATCTGCTCGGCTTGGATGTGTTTGATCCTGCAACAATGGAAACGGATCACCGCAGCGGCGATGATGTTCCCGCATGGTTTTTGGATACGGATTACAACGGGCTTTGCTTCCATATGTGTCAGGCATTTTTTCCGAGAACCGGCGCGTGGGAACATCTGAAAAAAGCTCTTAAAACTACATACGAAGAATCGGTATGGGATCATCTTGCCGGGGCATTGAGCGCGCCTTTCCCACTCGGCGAACACAGACAGATTGCTGTCAAAGTGATTGATGACAGAGGCAATGAACTGATTGTAGTCAAAAAGCCGGATTCCGGAGTGCAAAAATAGAGCGAAGCGATTTTTCCTCGTTCCCAAGCCCCAGCTTGGGAACGCAATTGTACTCGAAGCCCCAGCTTCGAGTTGTTCAAAGCGGATAAACTGCGAGAAGCCGCGGCTTCTCTGCAAGTGCGTTCCCAAGCCGGGGCTTGGGAACGAGAGTAAAAGTAATGGGGCTTGGGAACGAGAGTAAAAGTAATGGGGCTTGGGAACGAGAGTAAAAAGAATTTTTCCTCGTTCCCAAGCCCCAGCTTGGGAACGCAATTGTACTCGAAGCCCCAGCTTCGAGTTGTTCAAGTCACAGCGGATAAACTGCGAGAAGCCGCGGCTTCTCTGCAAGTGCGTTCCCAAGCTGGGGCTTGGGAACGAGAGTAAAATGAACTGATTGTAGTCAAAAAGCCGGATTCCGGAGTGCAAAAATAGAGCGGAGCTGTTTTTTGCAGTTTTCCTCGTTCCCAAGCCCCAGCTTGGGAAAAGGCTTTGATCCGATAGAACAAGTCAAGGCGCAGGCGGCAAAGCGATGGATAAATGCGGTAAATGCGGACGGGCGGTATGGTAAATGGCTTTATGCAATTGCAAGAAAGCCGGAAGAAGTCAATGATCGGATGCAGGAAGCGGTGTTGATGTAATAAGCGAGCGACCTTAAAGAATTATAATTTTTTTGCGGTAGAACAGGCATTTTTGCCTGTTCATGATAAAGTTTGCCTGTTCATGATAAAGGTCAGACAGAAATGTCTGACCCGCCGAATCTTATAAATCATAATGGTCGGTCGCTTATATACAGTTAAAAAGTGAAGGAGTTTGAAAAGGGCAAAAAAATGAGCTTTGAAGAAACTTACCGCAACATGAAAAAGAGACTCGGCAATCGGATTCCGGATGCCGAACTGAGACACAAAACCGAACTGGCTGCTGAAATCAACTGTCTCAAACAGGAAAAAAACGCCCTTATCTTAGGGCATAACTACATGACACCCGAGCTGTTTTTCTCGGTCTGCGACTACACGGGCGATTCTTTGGAACTGAGCCGCAAGGCAGCGAAGACAGACAAAGACATCATTGTTTTCTGCGGTGTGGAATTCATGGCAGAAACAGCGAAAATACTCAGCCCTGAGAAAACCGTGCTGCTGCCTGCTGAGAAAGCAGGATGTTCGCTGGCAGAGGGAATCACTGCACAGGATGTCAGAAACCTGAAAGCACAGTTTCCGGGAGTTCCGGTCATTACATACATCAACACCTATGCAGATGTCAAAGCCGAGTGCGATTTGTGCTGCACTTCGGGCAATGCCGCGGCAGTAGTGAAGTCATTGAAAAGCGATGCCGTGATATTTCTCCCTGACGAATATCTTGCCCGCAATGTTGCCCGTGAGACCGGAAAAAAAATCATCTTTCCGAGTCTGTCCGAACCGGCTGAGGAGTATCAGATGATCGGCTGGCAGGCACGCTGCGAAGTGCATGAACTGTTCACCGTGCAGGATATTGAAAATGTCCGGAAGCAATTTCCGGATACAGTCATTCTGGCACATCCGGAATGCAGCCCGGACGTAACCCAGGCCGCTGATTTTGCAGGAAGCACTTCTGCTATGATCCGCTATGTCGAAGAGACATCAGCCCCGCGTTATCTGATTCTGACCGAATGCGCGATGTCCGACAATATAGCGGCGGCTTACCCGGAAAAAGAAATACTGAGGCTGTGCAGACGGCGATGTCCGCACATGGAAAAAATCACGCTGGAAGCGACTCTCGATGCCTTGAAATACAACCGCTATGTGATTGAAGTTCCGGAAGATATCCGTATCCGGGCATTCCGGTCAGTCGAGCGTATGCTGGCTATAGGATAAGGCGAATTACTCATGACAGAATGTATTGAAACAGATGTGCTGATTATCGGCTGCGGCATTGCCGGATGTACGGCTGCCCTTGAACTGGCAGAGGGCGGAGCCTCGGTGACGGTTGTCACCCGGTCGCAGGACCCCAATGAGTCAAACACTTACTACGCGCAGGGAGGAATTATTTACCGGGGGATTAATGACTCGGAGGACTCGCTGGCAGAAGATATTATCCGCGCCGGCGCGGGAAACTGCAATCCCGGAGCAGTGGCAATTCTGGCAAAAGAAGGGCCTGACCTGCTCAGAAAGATATTATTGGAGAAAATCGCTGTGCGCTTTGACCGCAGACCTGACGGCGAATTGTCTTTGGCTCTCGAAGGAGGGCATTCCCTCCCGCGTATCGTCCATGCCACAGACAGCACCGGCAGAGCCATTGAAGTCGAATTCATCAAAGCCTTGCGCGGTCATCCCAATATCAGGCTTCTTGCGGGTCATACGGCAATTGACCTGCTCACTCCCTCCCATCACTCATTAAACCGCCTGACGATTTATGATCCGCCGTCCTGCGTGGGAGCCTATATTCTCAACCGGAGCGAAAGCCGGGTGATACGCTGTGCAGCAAAAAAAACGGTTCTGGCAACCGGCGGACTGGGACAGATATTTCTGAGAACGACTAACCCTGCCGGCGCACGGGGAGACGGTATTGCTATGGCAAACCGTGCCGGCGCACGAGTCATCAATACCGAATTTGTCCAGTTTCATCCTACCACTTTTTACCTTACCGGCGCGCCGAATTTTCTCATCTCCGAAGCGGTGCGGGGCGACGGCGCACGCCTGACCCACTCGGACGGCAAACCGTTCATGCAGAATTATGATCCTGAATGGAAAGACCTGGCTCCCCGTGATATAGTTGCGCGCAGCATTCATCATGAACTGCTCAGGCAGGATGTCTCCAATGTCTATCTCGATCTCTGCTCCTACATCCCTATACATCGGATCACCGGGCATTTTCCGAATATTTATAAAACATGCCTGACTTACGGCGTTGATATAACCCGTGAGCCGGTTCCTGTTGTGCCTGCCGCGCATTATTCCTGCGGCGGCGTATGGGTTGACGAATCAGGGCAGACCACCATTCATCATCTTTATGCCATCGGAGAAGTTGCCTGCACAGGGCTTCACGGCGCAAACCGGCTGGCAAGCACCTCTTTGCTGGAAGGATTGGTATGGGGATACCGGTCTGCACAGGATATCCTGAAAATTCTGCCGGGTCAGACTGCTCCTTCTGCCGGAGATATTCCGCCCTGGAATGACGATGGTCTGGAGCCGCCCGACCCCGCGCTGATAAGTCAGGATATGAGTTATATCAGACATATCATGTGGAACTATGTCGGTCTTGTACGGACTTCTTCCCGCTTAAAAAGGGCTATTCGGGAATTGCGGAATCTCGAAGTCGAAATCGAACATTTCTACCGTGTCTCCCGTCTGAACGACAGTCTGATCGGCTTACGCAATGTTGCCCGTACCGCAGTTATTCTCACTTTTGCCGCATGGGAAAACAAGGTCAGCATGGGATGTCATTATCGGGAGTGAGAATTTCAACCGCAGATTCAAAGGTACCTGACGGATTCCGCAGATTGAGACAAATAAGCGAAATCCTATCAATATGCAGTATATCCTGCGGAAGCAGGAATCTGTGAAAAACATGGATTCCCGCTTTCGCCAGTTCCTCTGTTGTCAAGCCATATCATTCTGAGCGAAGCGAGCCGAATTTTATAAAATAGGCCTGCCGCCGTAGAGACGCACGGCCGTGCGTCTCTACAAGGTTGAAATGACATTTTGCTGCTTTTTCAAACATATTTTCTCTTACATACCGCAATGAGACTGTATTTTCAACCCTTAACTGTTTTGAATGGATTTGAACGGAAATGATGCCTGCGGATAATTGAAGGGAAATTCCAGAGTGCTGAAATGAGCGGAGCGGATTTTAGCACAGTGCGGTGGTGCAGTGGTAAAAATGCTGAAATTTCATTTCAGCACTCCGGAGTGTATGTCATTTGTCTATTTGAGACTTGCTATCGCCAGTGAAGTCAGGACAGAAATGATCATCCAGAAAACCGCCTTTATTTTTCCGGCATATCCGCCTTTATCAAAG
Organism: Desulfatirhabdium butyrativorans; assembly: GCA_020718785.1. GTDB lineage: Bacteria > Desulfobacterota > Desulfobacteria > Desulfobacterales > DYRK01 > DYRK01. The sequence continues at coordinate 5,550 of DYRK01000280.1, forward strand.
GCAATAAAATGATACATTCTGATGAGATAGGTTTTATCTGCATCCGCATATCTTTCTGTTGAATCCTCCGGCGAAAACAGGAACGACAGAAACTCGAAAAATGATGATCTTTTCTCTTCCATTTGCCTGACCTCCCATCTTAAAATTTTAAACAATGCTTCCCTGCCAAACATTTTGACATAAAATAAAGGATTTGATATATAATAACAGATACAGATTGTATAAATTTTAACCGTAACAGATTGAGGGGCGAGATGAGAGCATTCACTATTGAAAGCGAAAAAAGCGATTTTCAGTATCTCAGACTGGCGAATGAGATTGAATCCAAAATTTTGGGCGGAGAATACGCGGCAGGCGACCGGCTGCCCTCTCTGAGAAAACTGCACAAACAGTTGAATCTCAGCATTTCTACCGTATATCAGGCATATATCGAATTAGAAAAACGGGGGTTTACAGAAGCCCGCATCAAATCCGGCTTTTATGTGAAGCCGCTTTTGCGGAATGTGCTGCCTTCCCCGAAATTTGAAAAGCAGAAAGACGCGATACCTAAGAAAGTCAGCATCAATCCGGTGGCAAGCGCAATTGTGGAGGCGATGAGCGACCCGAAGATTCTCCAACTCGGCGCGGCTGCGCCCGCGCCCGAACTCCTGCCGCTAAAACAGTTGGCAAGAACGGTAAAATCCGTGTCGCTGAAGAATCTGGAAAGTATAATGGCAACCTATGAACATCCGGCGGGAAATATTGAACTCCGGCGGCAGATCGCCAAAAGAACGCTCGGATTTTCCGAGAAAATCGCTCCTGATGAAATCCTGACGACCAACGGCTGCATTGAGGCAGTAAACTTATGTCTGCGGGCAGTGGCAAAATCCGGGGATACCATCGCGGTGGAATCGCCCACATATCACGGTTTTTTGCAGTTGATCGAAGACCTGGGCATGTATGCGCTGGAACTTCCCACAGATGTAACTACCGGCATTGACTTAAATTATCTGGAGGAGGCATTGAACCGCAACACCGTAAAAGCCTGTCTGTTCAATCCGAATTTTCACAATCCGCTCGGATATAACATGCCGGAAGAAAACAAAGAAAAGTTAGCGGCGCTGCTGAACCGCAAAGAGATTCCTGTGATCGAAGATGATCTTTGCGGGGATTTGTATTTCGGAGAAAAACGGCCTGCCACGCTGAAATCTTTTGATAAAAAAGGACTGATTCTCTATTGCTCTTCTTTTTCCAAAACCCTTGCTCCGGGGCTGAGAATCGGCTGGGCCCTTCCCGGGAAATATTTAACCGCGGTCAAACGGCTCAAGCTGAATACCTCGGTGGCATCGTCACGGCTGAACCAGTGCGTGATTGCGGAATTTCTCAAAAGCGGCGCGCATGACAGACATCTGAGAAAAATGAGGAACGCGCTGAAAAATCAGATGAGCAATATGTCGCTGGCAATCGCACGGCATTTTCCGCAAGGGACAAAAATTACCTCCCCGAACGGCGGACTTCTGCTCTGGCTCCAATTGGACGAGACCGTTGACAGCCTGAAACTCTATCAGGAGGCGAGAAAACACAGCATCTCGATTCTGCCGGGGATTGTCTGTTCCACTTCCGACAAATATAAAAACTGCATCCGCGTCAGTTGCGGGTATCCGTGGAACGAGAGGCTGGAAAAGGGGATTGTCACGCTGGGCAGGATTGTCGCCGAATGCCGGGGGATTTACGCCTGATAATCATTTTCTCTCTTATCATATATTCTCTATCCACGCACTGTCTGAATCAGAAGGGATTGAACGGATTTTACAAGTCTCAAATCCCAAATGATTGTCAATTACGGATGATAAGGCTCTGCTTTCGCTGTTGCAAGCGGCTTTTGCACCGGACTGAACAAAAAAATGCTCCCGCCAGCTTTCGCCGACAGGAGCATGTTCAGAAAAATCAATAAACAGATTTTAATTTGACGGGCAGGCTTTAATTCCCGACCTGCATAATATCAAGAACCGTGATACAGCCGTCGTCGTCCAGATCAAAGAAAGGATCGTATTCCGCATCGCCTTTGCATTTGTTCCATATCTCTGAAACCATTCCCCTGTCTGCATCATCAATTTTGCCGTCGCCGT
>DYRK01001007.1 GCA_020718785.1 Desulfatirhabdium butyrativorans
GAGATGAGGAATTGATAAGCAATCCGGAAAATCCGAGAATGATATTCAGCGGTGTCCGGAGTTCATGCGGCAGGGAAATGCTGAGATTCAGGCGCATATCTTCTGCCAGCTTCCGTTCACGTTCAAGCAGGTCCTTTAATTCTTTATTTTTTGACTCCAAATCTTTTTTCAGATTCTGAATGGTCAGATGAGTTCTGACCCGTGACAATACTTCTTCATGCTGAAAGGGCTTGGTGATATAATCCACTGCGCCGGCTTTGAATCCTTTGACCTTATCCACAGTATCTGACAGCGCGCTCATAAAGATCACAGGAATCTCTTTGCTGTCCTCCTGTGATTTCAGCCGGCGGCAGGTTTCAAAACCGTCAATGCCGGGCATCACAATGTCTAAAAGAATCAGGTCGGGCTTTCTTCTTTTCACAAGCTCAATGGCTTTCTCGCCGTCTCTTTTCAGGAGCAGCGTAAAGCCGGAACCGATGAGATATTCGGAAAGGACATCCAAATTGGTAGGATTATCATCCACAACCAGAATCACAGCGTCCTTTAAGTCTTTCTCTTCCATGAGATTATTCTCCTGTACGGGGTTCGGGGTACGAGGTTCGGGGTGAGAGGTCAGAGGTATCTTCTTACCCCGAACCTCTCACCTCGAACCTCTCACCTCATTAAGGAACCCGCAGATCATTTCTTCGTCAAGGGAATCTGCCAGATGCCTGAGTTTTCTGACAAAAGAGACATATAACTTGTCTGCCTCTTCAATATGATCCAGCCGGTCTTTCAATGCTTTGAAATTGCCGTCCAGAGCAAGATTATACAGTTCAAGTATTTCCGGCTCCGGGGGAACGGAAATGACGGTCTGATCCGTATCGGACATATCTGAAACCTCATCTCCCTCCGGTTCGCTTTCTTCTTCACATATCCATTTCAATTGCAGATGAAAAGCCAATTTGTCCTGAAGTTCCTGCATCCTTACGGGTTTGGGAATATAATCATCGCAGCCGGTTTCTGCAAGTATCTGCTCCGGCGGACTCAGAGTGCTTGCCGAAACTGCAATGATTTTGATTCCGGTAAGTTCCGCGTGTCTCCGAATCTGACGGATGGCTTCAAAGCCGTCCATTCCCGGCATAATCAGGTCCATAAAAACCATATCCGGCATAAATTCCCAAGCCTTGTTCAGCCCTTCCCGTCCGTCGGATGCTTCCGCGACTTCAAATCCCAGCGGCAGGAGCATACTCACCAGAACGGTGCGGTTTTCCCACTTGTCGTCCACAATCAGAATTTTGCGTTTTTCTCCCTTGTAAGCAATGACATGCTTTTCCTCTGATTTTTTGCGGATGTTCAGCGGAGAGACAGGCATGAGATCGAGGTCAAACCAGAACACGGTTCCCGATCCCGGAGTGCTTTTCACATACATCTCACTGCATAAGAGCCTGACCAAATGCCTGCTTATAGCCAATCCCAGCCCTGTGCCTTCGATGGCGCGTGTGTGTTCGCCCACCTGTTTGAAAGGCAGAAAAATATCGTTTAATCTTTCCTGAGGAATTCCTATGCCCGTGTCTTCCACCTGAAAACGGATTCTGAC
>DYRK01001008.1 GCA_020718785.1 Desulfatirhabdium butyrativorans
TCAACAGCGGGCGTCTCCTGCGGCGTTGATACCACAGGCTGGCTGTCCGCAGTTCCTTTTTCCTCAACAACAGGCGTCTCCTGCGGGGGCGATACAGGCTGTTCCGCGGGAGTTACTCTTTCTTCAACAGCCGGAGTTTCCTGCGGCTTTGCTGCTGCCGGACTCTCTTTCTCGCCTCCCAGATAAGCAGTAAGCATATTCTTATAATCATTCAACATGCTCTTCGGCATTGCAAAAAATATTCCGGCAATAATCAGAGAACATATCAGCGCCGAAGCCGTGCAGAATGTCCAGAAACGCCGCCTTTTGATTCGTTTCACTTCTGCGGCTACTTCCGCCTCTTTTGCGGAAAACATTTCTTTAAAGAGCGAATCGGAGATGCCGAGATGACGGACGATCTGCCCCATTCCCTCTTTTTCCTTGTCTGTGATGACTTGATCCGCAAATGCCATGATGAGAATCATGTCAACAACATATCTCTGATCGGACTGAGACGCGCCTTTCATCATTTCTTTCAGCTTTCCGATAACAGCGGCTTCGGAAACTTTGATTTTGGGCGAACCTTTGAACGCACCCTTGAGTTTTCCCATAACAGAGCCTTGAGGCGATTGTCCCTGATCGTAACAGGACAGAAAAATCTCATAACAGGACTGAAACAGGTCCGGTTTGTCGAGAACATCCGCAAAATCAGGATGCACCTCCATCCGGGAAAGGATTTCTTTTTTCAGCGTGCCTTTTTTCCATACCTTTTTCAGTTCATTTATGTCCTTGTCCAGTTCATTGTCCCTGACATAAAGAAAAATCATCGCCAGCAATCCCGCGACAAACAGCTTTTCCTTTTTTCCATGAGGCAGGACAGGCTCCGCGACATTTACATCCGGTGTCGGGGCGTCATCAATAATATCCTGAGATGATTCTGCTTCCGATGCCGGCGGCTCTTCATTCGGGACAATCTCCGCAGGCGGTTCCGTCTTTTCTGCGACCGGTTCTTCTTTCTTGACAGTTGTTCCGCAACCGATACAAAAAGTTGCGCTATCTGCCAGTTCCATTCCGCATTTCTTGCAACGCATGATTCTGTCTCCTTTATCTATCCGAATTGAAAGTTAAATTTAAGGAAAGCAGCTCATTATTTTTTCTCTGCATCTTTCAGCCGCTTTCCTTCCATATATTATCGTATTGCCAACAGCCGGTCTATCTTGGATTTCAGTTGCATCTTAATCAGATCGGATGTTTTCAGTTTGCCTCGTGTACGTCCCAGACATATATCGGATTCAATGACATTTGACGGAATTTGAGCGATTTTGTGGGACAGGTAGAAACACACAGTAGTTGTTATATAGTTTTTCCGGCTGACATGCAGCTTCAGATATTATACGGTCAGCAAAATTCATGCCGATTCTTACATTCAAGATTAATCCGTAATTTTTATCTTGTCAATGTATTTTTCATTTTTCAGGGCGGCTCAGATGATCCGGCTCCCAAAAAAACAGAAATTTTCATAAACTTTCTGTTTTTTCAGCGATATTCCCGCGGGTGACAGATAGTTTATTATTTATTGACATTTTATTTTGAA
>DYRK01000281.1 GCA_020718785.1 Desulfatirhabdium butyrativorans
ATTTGATATGAAAAAAAGCACTTTGTTCAAAAACTGGGGTATTTTTCTCAAAGGAATGGATTCCAAAGGTATCCAGCTTTCTTTTGCCAATCATCTTGAATATTCGCTGTCCAAAGATCAGTACACCGCTACCCTGCGTGATCTTTACCATTCCCTCGCGCTGGGAACCCGGGACCGGCTCGTCGAAAGATGGATCCGGACCCAGCAGATGTATTACAGCCACGACGTCAAGCGGGTGTATTATCTGTCTGCCGAATATCTCATGGGCAGGGCCTTGGTCAACAATCTGATCAATCTGGGAATATATGACGAAAGCCGGAAAGCCATGGAAGAACTCTCTGTTGATCTGGAAAGCATTGAGGAAGAGGAGCCGGATATGGGGCTGGGCAACGGCGGACTCGGAAGGCTGGCTGCATGTTTTCTCGATTCCCTTGCCACCCTTGAAATTCCGGCTTACGGTTACGGAATCCGTTATGAATTCGGGATATTCGATCAGGTGATCCGGAATCTCAGTCAGGCGGAACAGCCCGACGCCTGGCTCAAATACGGCAATCCCTGGGAAATTCCCCGTCCCGAATATACGGTCACGGTGCATTTTTACGGCAATGTCAAACAGACTTTTTCCGCGGACGGGAAACTAAAAGCCGAATGGACAGACACCGACGATGTGATCGGAATTCCTTATGATACGCCAGTCGGCGGTTACGGCAACAATACGGTTAATACGCTGAGGCTTTGGTCCGCCCGCGCGTCCAATGAATTCGATCTCCAATATTTTCAGGGCGGAGATTATCTCAAAGCTGTGGAAGAAAAAAATCTCTCCGAAAATATTTCCAAAGTCCTTTATCCCAATGATCAGATTTACGAAGGCAAGGAACTCCGGCTCAAACAGCAGTATTTTTTTGTATCCTGTGCAATTCAGGATATTGTGCGGCGATATCTTGTCCGGCAGAAAAGCTTTGACGCGTTCCAGGACAAAGTTGCCATACAGATGAACGACACCCATCCGTCTCTCGCGGTTGCCGAACTCATGCGTATTCTGTTAGACGATCACGGACTGAACTGGGAACAGGCCTGGGACATCACCACGCGTACCTGTGCTTATACCAATCACACGCTGCTTTCAGAAGCTTTGGAAAAATGGCCCGTATCCATGTTCGGAAACCTTCTTCCGCGGCATCTTCTGATTATTTACGAAATCAACCGGCGTTTTCTGCGCGATGTGTCTGTCCGTTATATCAGCGACGAGGAACGGCTGCGGCGCATGTCTGTTGTCGAAGAGACGCCGGAGAAAAAAATCCGCATGGCGCATCTTGCCATTGTCGGGTCCCATTCGGTGAACGGGGTTGCAGAAATGCACAGCAGACTTCTCCGCGAAAAAGAACTGAAAGATTTTTACGAAATGTATCCGGAGCGGTTCAACAACAAAACCAACGGCATCACCCCGAGACGCTGGCTTTTAGCCGCGAATCCCGATCTTGCCCGGCTGATCACCGACACCGTCGGCAATGACTGGATCAGGAATCTGGAAGCCCTGAAAAAATTGGAACCCTTTGCCGAAGATTCGGGATTCCGCAAAGCATGGAGCGATGTCAAAGCCGGCAACAAGAAAAAATTTGCCGGATTGGTTTACAGACTGACCGGTGTTTCCCCTGATCCGGCTTCCATTTTCGATATGCAGGTGAAAAGAATCCATGAATACAAACGTCAGATGCTGAACATCCTTCATGTGATTTACTGCTGGCTGAAGCTCAAACAGGTTCCGCAGTTTGATATGCACCCTCGCACATTTATTTTCGGCGGCAAATCCGCGCCCGGTTATTTTATTGCCAAAACAGTGATTCAGTTTATCTGTCACGTCGCGGAAATGCTGAACCGTGATCCTTCCACCAATGACCGGCTCAAAGTCGTGTTTATTCCCAATTACCGAGTTTCTCTGGCTGAAAAGATTTTTCCGGCAGCAGATGTGTCCGAGCAGATATCCACAGCAGGCTACGAGGCTTCCGGTACTTCCAATATGAAATTCGCCTTGAACGGAGCCATCACGGTGGGAACATTCGACGGCGCGAATATAGAAATCGCGGGGGAGGTGGGGCATGAAAACATTTACATCTTCGGTCTGACCGCGGAAGAGGTTGCCGAGACGCTGCCCTCTTATCATCCGCAGGAATATTACGGAAAGGATCCCCTGCTGAAACAGGCTCTCGATCTGATCCGCGAAGGCTTTTTCAATCCGGAAGACCCCGCGCTCTTTCATCCCCTTACAGCCTTGCTGATGAATGAAGACCGGTTTCTCACACTCGCGGATTTCGAAGCCTACCACCGGTGTCAGATGAAGGTTGACAGGCTGTACCGGGACCCCGATATCTGGACCCGGAAAGCCATCCTCAATGTGGCAAGAATGGGCAGATTTTCATCTGACCGCACGATTTCCGAATACAACCGTGACATCTGGAATGCCGCTCCCCTGACCATCACCAAAAGCGAAAAACCGGTTCCGGATAACGGATGAGGATTTCAATGTCAGCAGATCGGAAAACATCCTCGTTCCCACGCTCCGGTACCACTGCCATTAAGTTAAGCGTAAGGAGGAGTGCAGAACCGTTTTATTAAAATCGGTTATTTTTGCTGGATGCTGACAAATGGTGTGAAGCCAAAGTAAAATCAGAGGTCGGTTTCTTCAGCACCAATGTTACCTATAAAATCTCTAACGGCGAATCTTGTCCATAAGAGCCATGCAGGTTGGGTTTCGTTCCTCAACCCAACCTACGCAACTGCATAACATCAGTTGATCATTTAATCATAGTTGATCCGGCAATGATTTTTTCAGGATTACCGACAAGCAGTCCGGTAGGTTGGGTTGAGGCACGAAACCCAAGCCTATATTGTATTATCATGGGAAAATTTTCTCGATCCCAAGCCCCGGCTTGGGAACGAGAACTGCATTTGAAACTGAAGGATATGACTTTGAAAACCATTTGGAAATATCAGGAAGCCGAAAGACAGTTGGAAAAAATAATAAGAAGTGCCTTGTCAGAAGGTCCTCAGTATGTGACTCAGCAGGAGATCGGAACAGTGGTTATCATCTCGGTCAGAGAATATGAACATCTCGTTTCCGATGAGCCGGATTTTGTAGAATTCTTACTGAGTTGTCCTAAAACAGACATAAACTTTGAAACTGAGCGGCAAAGAGATTTTTCAAGGAATATAGAACTGTGAAATATTTATTGGACACATGCCTTATTTCTGAACTGCCGAAGCCTGTTCCGAATCAGAAGGTCATTGACCGGTTAAAAAAAATTCCGTCTGATTCCTTATTTATCAGTGTAATGACAATAGGAGAAATGAGAAAAGGACTGTCGAAGTTACAACCCTCTGAAAAAAAAGAAAGACTGACGAATTGGCTGGATACTCTTCTTAAATTATACAAAAAACGCATTCTGATCGTTGATTTGACAGTCGCTGAGAAATGGGGGGAGCTTCAGGGAAATACAGAAAAAATCGGAAAACCGATGTCTTCTGTTGACAGTCTTCTCGCTGCAACTGCAAGTGTCAATAATCTGACACTGGTTACCCGTAATGAGAGCGATTTTGAAAATGGAGAGATTCCTATCATTAATCCATGGAACTTACCCTGAAATAAAGCCCGGCAGGTTGGGTTGAGGCACGAAACCCAACCCTATATTGTATTATCATGGGAAAATTTTCTCGTTCCCAAGCCCCGGCTTGGGAACGAGAACAGAGTGAGTCCGCCGGTTAGGCTAAACGCTCGGTTAATGAAATTCCGGGTCAACCCGCCCCGCCGCTTATTTTAATGTTAGGCTCTTTCAACCGCATGACATATAATTAATTTACTGCTGGTATGAAAAAAATGAAACTTTACGAACTTGTCGCAGAAATCAAGCTTATAGATCGCCGCCTCACTCTTTATGAGGAAAAATACGGCGTTCTCAGCGAAGATTTCTACAAAGCCCTTATGGCGGGAGATCTTTCCGAGTATGATGAATATGATGAGACACGCACAGATTTCAGCCGATGGAAGGGCATTTATGAAACGTGGCTCCGACGCAAGGAAGCCTACGCGGGGCTGGTAAGGGAGCATGGCGTGACAGAACTGTTACGTCTTCAGCCGAGTTACTGATGACAAAAAATCCTCTTGAATCACTTGCAGATTACAGCCGGTTCGCAGCCGAACTTTCTGACCGCCCTCTTGTCGAAAGTTCAACGATTTCGGTATGGTCTGCAAGTCCGTACACAGGAGTTGCGGAAGGAGAAATTTTTTTCCGTCAGGGATTCCGCCTGAGAATGAGAGAAGAACTGGATTTCGGCAACGGACTGATCACGTCATACGGATACGAGGCATACAGAGGTGAGGAACGGCTCTGGTGGTATGATGATTTTCCGCATCCTCATGATCCTTCGCTGGCATCAACCTTTCCTCATCATAAGCATGTTCCGCCGGAAATCAGACGCAACAGGATTCCCGCGCCGGAAATAAGTTTTGTCCGTCCCAATCTGAAATTTGTTGTTCGGGAACTTGAAGAAATTATTGAAAAAGAAAGATACTGACCAATCAATGAAGCGGAGGGGCTGAACGCTCGGTCAATGCAGTTCCGGGTCAGCCAGCCCCGCCGCCGAACTCTGTGTTATGCCCTTTTTATAACTGAAATTCTTATGATTTTGTCATTTGAAGATATTTATCCGCTGATAGAGTGTATGCCTGACTCCGAAAAAATTACACTGGTCGGCGGACAGGCACTGAATTTCTGGGCGGAGCTGTATTTTCACAATGAGCCGGAATTCTGTAAAAAACACGGACCGTTCACCTCCGCGGATATTGATTTTCTGGGAGACAGAGATGCGGTTCTTGAGTGCGCCGCAGCATGGAAAGGCACAGTTCATCTGCCGGACATGTCTGATGCCACTCCGAACAGCGGCATGATAGTCATTCCCTTAAAACCGGGAGATAATCTGATTATTGATTTTCTCATATCCTTATACGGCATAAGGAACTCAGAACTCCTGAAAGAACGTATGAAAATGAGATACAGAAACGCACTGCTTTTTGTAATCAGTCCTTTTCATTGCCTGCGGAGCCGTGTGTCAAACATAACCGGTCTGAAGCGTGACAGTAGTTATTCGCTGGATCGGCTTGCACTTGCAGTTGAAGTGATGAAAAGACGGATATCACATCTGCTTGACACCGGGCATAAACGTCAGGCTCTGAAAGAGACGGAAGAGGTTTTTCAGCTTGCGTGTGACTCAATGCTCGGAATTCGGCTTTTTGCTTATTACGGTATAGATGTGTACGAGGCAATACCGCAGGATTCACGTATGGGTGAACTGTTCATAAGAAAAAGATATCCTCAGATGAAAAAAATTCTTGAGAGTAAACGAAAAAAACAAAAGGATCGAATACAGGGAGATAATAATGAGCATCAGTAATGTTCAGCCATTTGATTTGCATAAACGTCTTCAGCAGAAGCAGTCTCAGCGGAATCAGGATGTTGCTGATTTGGAAAGTAAAAGATTTTCACGAATTGAACTTCAGCGACGAAATTCAATGTTTTCCGGTATTGACTGGTCTGAAGTAGAAATCTGTGAACCAGGCGGCTATAGCTGGCAAGCGAAGCCGCCGGTTACACGAAAAAATATCCCTCAGTCCAGTCCAGTCCGGTAGGTTGGGTTGAGGCACGAAACCCAACCTATATTGTATTATCATGGGAAAATTTTCTCGTTCCCAAGCCACCTGCTTCGAGTTGTTTGTCCTTATGAAAACAGAATTTTTCAGTAAAGCAAAAGCCACCCTGAATGCGGCTCAACTGTGTTTTGACAACGGATTTTATGATTCATGTGCAAACAGAGCATATTATGCGGCTTTACAGGCAGCCGTAGCGGCCCTTGCAGACAGAGGTTTGAAACGGGCAAAGGCTGACCATAAACAGATTCAGGCGGATTTCAGCGAAAAACTGATTAAAAGACAGAAAATCTATCCTGCCGGATTGAAATCGTATCTTATGGATATGCAGGGCCTCAGAAATCAGGCTGACTATACATTCGAAAATATCAGCAGAAAATTGGCATTCCAGCAACTCGTCAAAGCAAGAGAAATGATTTCTGCAATCGGAAAGGAATTGGAAAAATGAGAATCAACTTCAAACAGAAAGAACTGACAGACGAACTGATACATACACTTATAGAGAAATTTCCTGAAGTCGAATTCATTGATATTACAGAAAGTCCTGACGATTCCGAAAGTCTGTGGATTAACGTGACCGCTCCTAATGATGAAGACAAAGAAATCGAACTGAGAGCATTTGCCAGCGACAAGACAACGGATATTCTGACTGATTACGGGTATCATATATTGGTTATGCCGACCCATATAAGAATCCCGAATTGCTGACGCCTCGGTGAATGACAGAAAGCCCTCTGAAAAATAGTCCACTTGGGTTGAGGCACGAAACCCAACCCTATATTGTGTATTATCATGGGAAAATTTTCTCGTTCCCAAGCCCCGGCTTGGAAACGGAGAAATTTTATTGACGCTACAGGCAGCCGTATGAAATTATTATGCGATTTGAATGGGATAGAGAAAAAGCAAAAAAGAATATCAAAAAGCATAAGGTGTCTTTCGATGAAGCCGTCACAGTATTTTATGATCCCTTATCGGCAACTTTTGACGACCCTGACCATTCCGGTGATGAGTTGCGGCTTATCACCATAGGTTACTCGTCTCACAGCCGTCTTCTTGTAGTGTCACATACTGAAAGAAGAAAAACTATACGTATTATCAGCGCACGGATGGCAAATGCACAGGAAAGGAAGCGACATGAAAGCTGACAAAAAGGATATTGATAAGGATTTACGCGCCGAATACGATTTCGATTATTCCAAAGCCGTTCGCGGTAAATATTACAGACGGATTTTGGAAGAAGGAACTAATGTTGTGGTACTTGAGCCTGATATAGCCGAAGCCTTTCCCGATTCAGCCGCAGTCAATGACGGACTGAGATTATTGCTTGATTTCACAAAGAAAACACATCGGATAGTCCAGTCCGGCAGGTTGGGTTGAGGCACGAAACCTAAGCCTGTCTTATTGTATTATCATGACCGAAGCAGAAAAAGCGAAGCCGCCGGTTACATGAAAAATATAACCCTCAGATGAAGCGGACGGGCTAGCCGCTCGGTTAATGAGGTCTTAGGTTAACCCGCCCGCCGCTTATCTTTGTCCTTATATTTTTTCCGGCAAAGCATACCGGCGAAGAGTTCTGATATGAAATTTGAATGGGATAACCGGAAAGCCGAAATCAACCTGCAAAAGCATAAGGTCTCTTTTGAGGAAGCGTCAACATCGCTGAGTGATCCGATGGCTGCAACCGGGCCCGACCCGGATCATTCAACTGATGAATTTCGATATATACCTTTACTTGAAACATTTTGGTTAATAGTTGACAGCACAGACGGAACATATTGCCTGTCTTAATACTGCTTCATTTTTGAAGCAATCAGTGAGCCTCTGCTCTAAGTCGTTAATCGAAAAGAAAGAAAAGGGCCGTCTGACAATCGAATGTGATGAGATATGGTCTTTTGTCAATAATAAAGATAAT
>DYRK01001009.1 GCA_020718785.1 Desulfatirhabdium butyrativorans
TTTGCCGGGTTTTTTATGTCTATGATCCACAAACTTCCCTTATTAGCTTCCACCACATAAGCGGTGGTGCCGGATACAACGACAGCACGATAAGCATCTCCCGGTGCTGCAACAGAGCCGATAATAGCTTTTGTATTTCCAATATCCGGATACATGAGAACCTTTGTGTTTTCGTCGAATCCGAAACCGCTCACGGTCACGTCTAAAGATTTTCCGGTTTCGCCCAGCGCGGGATAAACCGAGTCGGCTTTCAGGGGTTTGTCAAGGTCTTTGTTTAAAGAAGTTCCAGCTTTGAAAATAACCGTGTCATCAATATGATAAAGCTTGCTGATCTTGCTATCAGCAACTTTGAATGTGATCTCTTCGCCGTCGCTGTCCGAGACAACTGTAAGATTGTAATACCACTCAGTTCCGTAATTGATAAAAGCTGCTTTTCCCCGGCAGTCGGCAACACCGCCGGGTCCGAAAGCCAGAACCGAACAGCCGGAACCTGCTATCCTCGCTCCGTCGGCAAAAGCACGCCCGCGAAGCTCCATTTCAAACTGCCCTGATGTCCGTGGGATGACTTTGTTCCAGTTCAGAACAATGTAGCCGCCAACCAAAGCGATATGATAGCGGGTTCCGGTCTGAGCATAGAATATGCTGTCTGTAATCCGGGTCAGGCTATCAAGCGTTAAACCGGCATAAACAGCAGCGAACCAATTGGCACTGAAATAAAAAATATCGCTTTCCGGAGCCGTCCACGAATACCAGACTGAGTCTTCCAAGCCCTTGCCTGTATGATCCGGCTCGAATGGTTCTTTTGTCGCCTCTTCATTTGGAACCTCTATCTGCCCGGATATGCCTGTAAGTTCAAGCGCATCGGCAAAATCATCGTTTGCCGGAGAGTTTGCCTTTCTCCAATTCAGAACAATACTGCCGGAACTGTGATCGCTCACCGCGATATAATAGCGTATCCCCGTCTCAGCCCGGAACACCAGACTGCTGTTGCCGTTTTCAGTACCGCTGGCAACAACAATCCGGGTCAGGCTGTTTACTCTCGAACCCGTATAAACTGCAAGATATAGAAATGTATCAAAATCGCTGCCATAGGAATCAAAATAAAAAGCACCCGGTTCCGGTGCCGTCCATGAATACCAGACCGACTTTTGGTAGCCGTTAGTGTCTTCACCGAATTCCGGTGTCGCATCAATGTTTGTGCCGGTTGTCTGCCCGGATACTCCGGTCAGTTCAATTGCATCGGTAAAATTGTCGTTTGCCGGAGGGTTTGCCCTTCCCCAGTTCAGAACAAAGTTGCCGGAACTGTAATTACCGCCGTACACAGCAATATAACAGAGTGTTCCCGTCTCAACCCGGAATGCCACCCTGCTGTTGCCGTTATCGTTTCCGTAACCATATGCAATCCTTGTCAGACCGCCATCCTTTGCCGATTCAATGTCCAGAGTCGGATTAAAATCGTTGCTGCTTATGTCAAAATAAAAAGCGCCCGTTTCCGGTGCTGTCCATGAATACCAGACCGTCCGTGCGAGAATGATAATGTTTAGGCTGCTTTCTTCTTTTGCATCAATGTT
>DYRK01001010.1 GCA_020718785.1 Desulfatirhabdium butyrativorans
GGCATATTCTGCCAGATAAATACCGCCTGCAATGCCGATGGGAACAGCAAGTATGACTGAAATCATCACCAGCATCATGCTTCCGGCAATTGCCGGGAAAAGTCCGTCAAATACCTGCTTTTTCAATAGGATTGCATCCGTAATACGGGTTTTCCCGAAAATCAGACTGAGATGGATAACGCCGATCCCTTTATACAGCACATAACCGAGAATGCTGAAAATACTTGCTAAGAGGATAACGCCGCATATTCGGCAAAAAGCGGTGATGATGGTTTCCCAAAATTTGTTCATGATTTTTTTCCGATAGCTTCCAGCGTCCGAATAGCGACTGTCAGCAGAATCGTAAAAACATACAGAATAATTCCGCAGGTAAATATGGTTTTAAATTCCATGCTCTCGTAATCTGCTGCAATGACCAACGCAATATGAGCGGTCAGGGTTCGTGCCGAATCCGTTATCGAATGCGGAACATGAATCGCATTTCCGGCAATCATCAGGGCAATCAGCGTATCTCCGATGGCTCTTCCGCCGGACAGAATCACGCCGGACAAAATGCCTTTCCATGCACAAGGCAGCATAACATATACCAGTTTCTGAACTTTGCTTGCTCCCAGCGCATTTGCCGCATTCAGGTAAGATATTGGCACAGCATTGAGGCTGTCTGTGAAAAACAGAATCATGGTCGGAGAAATCAGAATTGCCAGCATGATCGAAGCAGACAGAATACTAAATCCCGAACCGCTGCCAAGAATCTCTCTGATCAGCGGAACCAGAAGAAATATGCCGACAAATCCGTAAATTACGGTCGGAATGCCCGTCATCAATCGGACAATATTTTGCAGCAATCTGCCGAAAGATTTCGGCGATAAAACAGCAATCAGACAGGCGCATCCCAGACTCAGCGGAAACGCCGCCAACAATGCAAGTCCGGCAATGCTCAGAGTCCCGATAATCATCGGATAAACGCCGAACATTCCCTGCCGGGGAGACCAGTTGCCGGAAATCAGCGTGAAAAACTCCCCTTTGGCAAACAAGGGGAGTCCGAGAATCACCATAAATACGAAAACGCTGACTGCTGCGGCTGCGCTGAATGCGGTGCAGAGAAAAAAAACGTTTTCGGCAATACGTTCTTTATTTAACCGGAATAAACCCATTTTCCTGAACAATCTTCTGTCCTTGGGGCGTGAACAGAAATTCGATGAATAATTTGCTCAGACCTGTGGGATCGCCCTTGGTGTTGCTGAAAAGACCTCTGGCGATTTTATATTTTCCCTGTTTTACCGTGTCAATTGCAGGTACAACACCGTCAAGTGCGACAGGGGCAACCGTTTCATCAATATGCCCGACCGAAACATATCCGATGCTGTACGGATCATTTGAAACCGCAGATTTCATTGCGCCATTGGAAACCACCACATTGGCTTTGGGGCTGATTTCGCCTTTATCCAAAGCTTTTTCAAAAAACACTTCCCTTGTTCCGCTGGCTTCGTCTCTGGTGTAGACATTGATTCCTTTGTCTTCTCCGCCAAGCGATTTCCAGTTGGTGATTTTTCCGGCAAAAATATCT
>DYRK01000282.1 GCA_020718785.1 Desulfatirhabdium butyrativorans
GCAATCTTCAGGTATTCCTTGCGTATGAGGGCATGACGCTGACCGTCTGAAATTGCAGAACGGGTTTCAAATCCGTTTTTTTTTCTCGTTCCCAAGCCCCGGCTTGGGAACGCACTTGCCGGGGAGGTTCCCCGGCTTCCCGTGACGGGAGACGGCCCGAAGCCGGGGCTTCGGGCGCAGACGCGTTCCCAAGCCGGGGCTTGGGAACGAGGATATAAATTCTTCGGATGCGGTCAGAAAAAAGAGATATCCCGAAAACATATTAAGGAAAATACCCGGCATGAGGAAGTTCGTTTATAGCTTCAGGGCAGTATTTTTGGGACTGATAATCGCGCAGGTGCTGTCAACCCTTAGTGTTTATTCGTCAAATATGGAACTCTTCCGTTCAACGCAGGCTGTCCTCGAAGCGGGTTATTTTGCGGTCCCCAATTCGAACACCGTAAACACCCTCACGACATTCGGAGCCGCATTTTTCGGCGGAATGTTTTTCACATTCAGCATCGGCGCGGGATTATCCCTGCTTTCTTTTTATGTGGAATACATCTGGGACCGAGTTTTTGCGCGCAACGAATATTTCCTTATCCCTTTTCTGATTTTCTGGCTCTGGTGCATTCTTTCCGTCAATGACAAAGGAGTCTGCCGGATACCCACCGCGTATTTTCTTTTTATACCCACGGCTGTATTTGCAGCCGCAGTGTTATGTACCCACGAAACTTCCGAGGATACGCGGCTGAAATCAGCCGTACATCTGATCTGTCTCACGGCTCTGACGATTATCGGCTCAAGCCAGATGAACACAGACATATTCCTGAAAATCCGGGATAATATGCTGCTGTCCAATCCTGCGGGAATGAAACTGAATGATTTTTATTACAGATATACCCTGTACGCGGCTCAAGTTTTCAAATCTCAGAATCAGAAGCTGATTAAAACTTGCAGACTTTCCCTTATAGATGATCCTCTTTTGCTGCAACAGATGAAAAAACATCTGCTGAACAATGATTATATTGTCCTTGACAATGATGATCCCGATATTCCTGCTGATCTGGAAATTATAAAAATACGGGATACTCTCGATTTCAAAATCAGGGTCTGGACCATTCTTCAGATAAGTCCGCGGGAGTTTCTTCAGTATCCGCAGGATATACTGAAACAATTCTCCGCGAACAGTGACAAGCACGCTTTTTTCCGAGCCTTTACTTTTTATTCTCTGTCAGCCGTGGTTCTGCTGCTTTTCTATTTCGCCGCTTACAGCCTGTGTCAAGGGATATGCCGTGTTTTCATAAAAAATCGGGAGTATGAGGTTGTGGGTGCAGGCATTCTTTGTCTGATTATGGGAGCGATTGTGTTTATTTCCCTGGGCATGGGAAACAAGGATTACAGGGACAGCGATGAACTGAGCGTAATGCTGGCATCCGAAAATTGGCGTCAGCGGGTTGCGGCATTGAGATATATAGCAAAAAACAACATTGATATCGGCAGTTTTCCGGGCTATGTCAGACTGACAGACAGCCCGTCTGTTCCTGACCGCTATTGGCTGGCAAAAGCTATGTCGCGCAGCCGCTCCCCGGAAATATATGAGGGATTGACCCGGCTTCTTGACGATTCCAATTTCAATGTGGTTTACAGCGCGATTTATGCTTTGGGAGAGCATGGGGACAAACAGGCTGTTCCGAAGATTCTCAGAGAGATCGCCGTGTCCGATAACTGGTATGTACAGTTATACGCGTACAAAGCACTGAAGAAACTCGGATGGACACAGACAAAATTGCACTGAGACCTTTTCTTATATCTGTTGCCGGTCTGTTTTTTATTGAAACAGCCGCAGAACTTGTCAGCCGGACAGGACTCATTCCTGCCGCAGGTCTGACAGCAGCAGCCCGGATTTCGGAAATTCTGTTCTTTGTCTGTGTTTTTCACCGAAGCTCTGACGGACTTGCTTCCATAGGACTGGCGCGGCATCAGTTGATTCCGGGTCTGAAATCCGGGCTGATCTGGTCCGCGGCTTTCGGAGCAGCCGTAATGATCTGCGCCGCTCTGCTCTTTCTGTCCGGCAAAAATCCCTTGAAACTGATACATACCGGCATTCCCCGGAATTTCGGAGAGATGATCTTTTTTTTCTTTTTAGGCGGATTTATAGGTCCCGTCGCGGAAGAAATCTTTTTCCGGGGAATTCTTTACGGATTTCTGAGGCGATTGGGAATGTTTGCGGCAATGTTCCTTAGCAGTCTTTTATTCGTTATTGCCCATCCGGCCGCCGGGCTGACTCAGACTGCGGGCGGCATTCTGTTTGCCGCGGCTTATGAGAGCCAGGGAAAACTCATGGTTCCTCTTACCATTCATATACTTGGCAACACGGCAATTTTTGCGGTTTCATTTTATGTCCGGTGACAAAACGATTTGCGTCTGTTTTAAGCAGGGGCGTTTTACGGCAGAATATTTATATTGCTTAGTAGGGGCATGTCGGCGACATGCCCTTACATTTCAACCCCCTTCGCTTTCTGAATCACCTGCGGATCTTCGGGTAGGGGCATGTCGGCGACATGCCCTTACATTTCAACTGAAACAAAATTCTATCGTTCCAACGCGTTGAGCCATCCGGAGTGTCAAAATTTCATTTTCCTCGTTCCCAAGCCGGGGCTTGGGAACGAGGAAAAAACCCTCGCGCTCTCTGCGGTTTATCTGCGCCCTTTGCGGCAAGTTTTTATACGGAACTCAGGCAGTTTTATGTCGAACTCACGTTGGGTTAAATAATGCCAAAGCACAAAGCGATGACGATGTTGCAAATATGTACCGGGACAAAAATTTTCTGACATTTTTAAAAACTGAGTTTTTTGAAAAAACTCAGTTTTTCCCATTCTGCTATGTCCGAAAATATATGTCCGGGTACATAAGCTTGATACGTTGCGGATGGTTAGGAATACGCTGAAAAAGCCCGGTTCGCTGGCTGAAATGTTGGCAGAAGTGCTGGCAGGCGCATTCGTGGGAATGCTGGGAGGCTCATTAAAAAATGCGCTGAAAGACGTAGCAGATGAACAGGATGACGATATCACAAAGAAATTCCAAAAGACATTTTATATTCAGGAAAAACTATGTCTCTTAAAACCAAGCGAATTTCAATTTTCTGCCTGCTTTTTCTACTTTGGCTTGAGAATCCGGTGGCAGAAGCAGCCTGGCCCCCGAAAGGTACGCTTATCCGATGTCCGGTAACGCGAGATGCCAATATCTCATCTGTGAATGAGGAAAAGACCATGAACAGCGGATGGGCATGGAAATTCAACTTGAAAGGCCAGCAGGAATGCCTGCTTATAGACATTGATCCCTCGCTTTTAAAAGGCAAAATCATCACCGGCGCATTGCTGCACATCCGTTCTGCATCTCCTGAAATCGCTCCGCTTGCCCGGCTCGGAGTGTCATCGGTAGCGAGTCAATGGGCAGAAGGCACTTCTATGTGGCGCCGCTCTCAGAAAGGGACCTCGTGTTATCAGCAGGCACAATACAAAGTCCGGGACTGGGCATATCCGGGCAGCACTCTCATGGACGTAGTATTCGGCAGAGGGCATACGATATGGAAATTTGCGGACTGTACTCTGCCGGATACAGACGGCTGGCAAACCTGCGCCCTGTCTGCGGATGTTATCGCTGCCCGTGCCTCCGGACTCAGTTACGGATTCTGCGTTTATGACGAAGTCGGCAGCGTATGGTCTCTTAAAAAAGGCAAGTTTGACTTCACTCATTTTCCGAACCGTCGCTGCTACAGTAAAGAAAGCTGGGGCAGTGATCCCTGGTTAGACGTATGGTATGACGGCACAGACAAGATTCCTCCTGTGAAAATTCAGTCTGTCGAAGCAGATGTCGGACAACTTCCGGCAGGTCAGGCGTTGATTCGCTGGCGCACGCCTGAAGATCGGGGCATAGGAAAAACGCTGGGGTTTCAGGTCAGTTATCGGCAGGGAAATTCAGAACATCTCATGCCTCGTTATCTGATTCAGATGGCAGGAGAACCCGGAGAACAAGTCATTATGCACATACAGGACATGGATTTTAAACCCGGAGAAATCATTTCTTTGTCTGTCAGATCCGTTGACAGCGCGGGAAACATCGGCGAGGCATTCACAAAAACAATACAATTATCAAGCGGTTCAGGGATGCCGGAGATTCCTGAGCCGGATATCAGCCCTTTTCCGCCGGATACGAATCTTCCGAGACTATGCAGCCTCAAGGTGGCTGTGACAGATTTGCTGGATAAAACAGATCCGAAAAGCGGAAAAATAATTCCTGAACATGAGAATGGCTACAAGGGCGGAAATCATATTTTTTCGGCAAAAGAAAAGCGAATCCGATTACAGGCAGCGCGAAATGAGACTGTGGCGTTTCAGATCAATTTAGAATCAGATGATAAGCAGAAAAGAGAAGACATTTCTATAGCTTATAAATTCGATGCAGAATCCAAGCTCAGTCCGAAAATCTGGCACTTTGCCTGCGTCACTGTAACAGACAAAGATAGTATTTCTTATCTTCCGGATCCGCTGATACCATCTCTGTCTTCGAATTTTCAATATTCACTCTTCAATTCTTCTCTGATATGCGAGCTTTATATTCCTCACGACGAATCTCCGGGAAAGAAAAAGGGAAAAGTGATTCTTACCGCAGGAGGTGAACGGCTCGAATTAGATGTCGAGCTTATGGTCTGGAATTTCACCTTGCCTGACAAGCTTTCCTTTATCCCGGAAATGAACGCTTACGGAAAAGTCTCTCCTTACAAGGCTTATGACTACTACCGCCTCGCGCATGAACACCGAACCTGTATGAACCGGCTTCCCTACGGTTGGAACGGCAAACCGGAATTTGCGCCTGAATGGAACGGCAATAATTTCGACTGGAGCGAATGGGATGAAAAGGTCGGACCGCTTTTAGACGGATCCGCATTTGATAATTTGCCCCGAAAGAATGAGCCTGCAGAAGTATTTTATCTCCCTTTCAGCGAAAACTGGCCCATAAACCTTTTCGATCACTATACGCCCTCATATTGGGCAGATGAGGCATTTGCCGACAGCTATGCAGAGCAGTTGAAAACAGCTTTTGCCTTGTTTGCAAAGCACTGCAATGAAAAGGGATGGCATGACACCCTGTTTCAGTTTTATCTCAACAATAAGTTGTACTACCGGAAGAATTCCCGCGGGAGTTCCGCACCATGGATTTTCGATGAACCCTTGAATACACAGGATTTCTGGGCGATACGCCAGTACGGGCTTTTGTGGCGGATGGCTGTTGATCCGGTCATGGGAAATGCGAAGATGTGGTATCGGGGAGATATTTCTTACAGCGAATTCAGCCGCAATATGTTATGGGGAATAATGGACATCGAATATATCGGCGGAAATACGGCGCAGAAAACCCGCATGAAACATGACGAGCAGATATTGCAGGGAAATACTTATTTTGCAGAATACGGCACAGCGAACAAAATCGAAGAAGCGAATACTCAGCCTGTGCTTTGGTGCCTGTCCGCGTGGGCAAAGGGATGCACAGGTGTTTTGCCCTGGCAGACAATCGGCGGAGACAATTGCCGGAAGATTGCCGAACAGACCGCCCTGTTTTATCCCGGCAGCGACGGTCCCAAGCCTTCGGTTCGCCTGAAAGCCTTTACCCGTGGTCAGCAGGATACGGAATATCTCACGCTGTTCTGTAATGTTTTCGGAATTCCGCAATATGCGGCTGCGGACTGGCTGAGGCGTAGTATTTCGCTGGATGCCGATGTCTCAAAAAACTATGAAAATGATGCCGGTACTCTCACTTTTGCCGAAGGAGATATTGTGTCATTATGGAAGTTAAGATACCGTTTGGGAAAAATGCTTTCGGATAAAGCTCCGGCATATAAACGGTCCATTGTAAACCGGGAAATGCCGAATCGGGAGATAAAGAAACTGCCCGATATCGGCTATGCTCCGGTGTTTCCGGCTGTTGAACGCTATAAACCGGATTGTGATACTTTCAGACCTTAATCATCGGATTGCAATAGAAAAGAATGAGGCAACCTATGGAATTTGACAGAGAGAAACTGATCGGAGAGAATATAAAAGAATACGGCGAAATTTATAACTCTCTCAAATGGGTGACAGATGAGGAATCTCAGAAAGCAACGCTTCGCAGAGAGACTATACTGAATGCTTTATCTTCAGAAGATATTCATCGGGAATTCAACCAGACCAAGTTATATTCGCATAAATTGTCTCCCGGATGTCTGTGCTGCGGACAGGGGCATTGGTCATGCCTGTTCATCAACGGCTTATGCAATGCCCGATGTTTCTATTGCCCTGCGGAACAGACAGAAAAAGGAGAACCGGCAACCAATACTCTTCAGTTTTCCAATCCTGACGACTATGCGGATTATATTGAAAAATTCAAAATCAGAGGCGTCAGCATCAGCGGCGGAGAACCCCTGATGACCTTTGACAGAACGCTTCTTTATCTCAGCAAAGTCAAAAAGAAGTTCGGCGACAATGTCTATCTCTGGCTTTATACCAACGGCATTCTCGCAGATGAAGCAAAACTCCGTCGTTTAAAAGAAGCCGGATTGGATGAAATCCGTTTTGATATTACGGCCGATCACTATAATCTGGAAAAAGTGAAATCCGCTGTCGGTATCATCAAGACCGTTACGGTCGAGATTCCTGCGATTCCCGAAGACCTTGAGACATTGAAAACAGTAGTCCGCAAACTCAAAGAAACAGGTGTGAATTTTCTGAATCTTCATCAGCTTCGCTGCACCCCGCATAATGCCGGAAATCTGATTCAAAGAGGATATTCTTTTCTGCATGGTCCCAGAGTCACTGTGTTCGAATCGGAAGTGACTGCGCTCGAACTTGTTAAATACTCGCTGGAAAACAAGATCGGACTTCCTATCAATTATTGTTCATTTATCTATAAACATCAGTATCAGGCAGCAGGCACGAGAAAGCGCGGCGCGGCTTTTATCTGCAAGCCCTTTGAAGAGATCACAGAACCCGGTCTTATCAGAAGCTTATCTGTAAAAGGTACCGCGGATGAGTTGAACGGACTTGTCTCTGTTTTCGAAGAGAATCAATGCGATAAAAACTTATGGAGTATCAACAGCCCGAAAAACCGTATTTTTTTTCATTCTTCTCTTCTGAGATATGTTGACGCGGACAGGTATCCGGTTTTTATAAGCTATTATGTGACTCCGCTGAAATCTGCCATTTCCTACCGGAATGTCTGGCAGGAAATTCCCTTGAACCGTCATAAAAACATTGTGGCAGAAAAGCAGGCGATTCTGATTGACAAGGCATTGAATGCAGAGGAGATAAAGCAGCTTGAATTTCCCGATGAATCCGGCATTCGGGAGTCTCTTTACTATTTTGAACATATCCGGCCCGGATTATATGAATATTTCTGATCCAAGGGAAGTTACAGATTTCCAGAAATTAAATTTCACAAGGAAGCAGAGAGAAGGTCATACTGTCGTATATCTCCGACCGATTATGCAGTGAATTTCAATTTTTTCTCGTTTCTCGTTCCCAAGCCCCAGCTTGGGAACGCATCTGCGCCCGAAGCCCCGGCTTCGG
>DYRK01001011.1 GCA_020718785.1 Desulfatirhabdium butyrativorans
TGATACAATATTTTTGCTTCCCGGTTTATTTCAGTTTCATGTTTCGGTCTGCGGAATGCCGATGACCAGATTGAAGTATCAACCGAAATCATCGCCTTTTTCTTTCTTTTTTATAGTCATATTCCGGATCAAAATCAAAAGTGCCGAAGTATCTGAGCGCATCAAGCTGCTTTTGTCTCTGCACATATTCTCTGATCGCCTCGTTGACGGCTTCTTCTCCTGTCCGAGACCGCCTGGCATTTTCAAGCAGATCAGGGTCAATCTGAACGGTTGTCAGCATGGCGTCATCCTCCTTATTTTGTATCTGTCGGCTGTTTGTCGAATGTCTGAACCCTGATTTTGTCCGATATGGACATGTGAGAATAGCCCGGCAATTCATTGCCGAGAACAGTCATCCCGCAAAAATTTCCTGATATTTCATACCGCCTATGCCTTCCGGGTTCCGCCTTGTCATAATGGTAATATAATATCCGTAATCCAACAGCATATCCGTTGTTTTTTCTCCTGCAAATTCGATCAGTTCGATTTCTCTGTCCTCATCATCGGGTTCGGTGATATTTATCCACAGATCAGCAGGATTTTCAGGTCCTTCCGTAACACTGACAAACTCCACTTCGGGAAATTTCTTTTTTATGGAATGAAAAAACTCCCGAATAAGCTCTTTCTGTTTGAAGTTTATCACTTCAAAATCTCCTTTTCAATAAATCCTAACTCAATTATGTAGGTTGGGTTTCGTTCCTCAACCCAACCTACGCCGTTCCGTGGAGGGATTATCTCAGCCCTGCCACTTTCTGAAGATTGACAATCACATCTTCAATACCGACCCGTGTGCCGCTGACAGTCAGTTGCGGATAAATCATATCCGGCGGCAGTTCGATACCCGTAAGCACCTGAAGCATCAGAATCGTATCTGTCAGATCCGAAACTCTGTCAAAATTGATGTCTCCGGGTTCGACATCCACCGTGTAAGACAAATCGCCGATCCAGCCGTCGGTTGATGAAAAAATGATTTTGGCAATCTTAGCGTCGGCGCTTGACAGCGTATATGTTGCAGGATCCGAACCCGTAACCGGAACAGTCTGAATCAGATTGTTGTCCGAATTATATGCTGAGAAACTGCTGCCGCCGCCATTGTCCGTACACAGCGCACTGACAGAATATACCGGCTTGTCAAAACCCAGTACAAACATTGCAGAATCGCCCGTCTGATCATCCCTTGCAGAAATCACCTTGCCGACATTAAACCCCCTCGTGCCGTTCTGGGTAAGGATATACACCGCTCCCTTATACGTTACTTTATAGCCAGCGCCGACGATCTCATAATTCAAAGTCTGCGGAGATGATGTGATTCCGTCAAGTTGCAGCGTAATCGTGCTTTTGCCTTCATCCACTGGGCTTACCCTTCTATAGGGAACAGTTAAAAAATTTCCGATCCTAAACCCCGTAGCAGTAGCAATAGGCCATGGCGTCCCCCAAGGAGTCTTGCCTATTAGCGTACCGATGTCTGTTCCTATCGGGGCATTACTCTCGATAATAAAGTTCATGCCTCTTCCCTCACGATAAATA
>DYRK01000283.1 GCA_020718785.1 Desulfatirhabdium butyrativorans
AACCTGCAACTTTCCATTGACATTTTATCTTTATTTATTTTATAATTTATCCGATTGAAAAGGAATTTTTATCATAACCGCCCAATCCTTCAATATCAGGAAATCAGACAAAATGAACGGAGAAGACAAAACTCGGGATCAGGAACTCTCTGACAAATATCATCGGCTCAAGGAAGCGATGCAGGATTTGGAAAAACGCTACCAGTCGCTTATCGAAACCGATCTTTACGGTATTCAGGAAATTGATATTTACGGGAATATCACCTACATGAATTCGGTCCAGTATCAGATTCTGGGATATGAGGAAGGAGAACTCAGAGGAACACAGATATGGGACCTGCTCGCATCCGATGACGACCGGAATGAACTGACAGATTATCTGACGCGCATTGCATTGGGAGAATATGCGTCCTTTCCCTGGACCGGAACTTATGTGAAAAAGGACGGCAAAACCGAAGAACTTCAGGTTGACTGGAAATGCAGATGGGGATCCGATGAAACCGTTACCGGCTTTGTTTCTGTAATCAGCGATATTGTCGGAGCAAGACTGCCTGCCCCTTCTCAGGTTCCTGAAGATTCCGCCAAAACCGGCGAAAAACCGCCCGGAGATGAAAAGGATAAAGAAACTGACGCTTCGGCAAGCATGGAACTGTTGTCAAGCTATCTTAAAGCTGAGGAGGGTCTTTCCGAAAATTACCGCCTGCCGACCGCGGATCATTCGCTGAATCTGAAACTGATCGAAATTCAGGAACAGGTGACCGCGCTGTATCAGGAATTTCAAAGCAAGCTTAAATATGACGCGCATAAAGACAGAATGATTGACAACCTTCACAAAGAGCTTCAGGAATACAAGGGCGATATTCTGAAAAAATACATGAGGGCGATTATCATGGACATTATTCAGACCATTGACAACATCAGAAAACTCACAGGACATTACCGTTCCCAGTCTCCTTCGGAACAGGACCCCGCGAAACTGCTCAGTCTGCTGGAAAGCGTTCCCTCTGATCTGGAAGACCTTTTTTACCGGCAGGGGATCAACACCTTTACCTGCGATAAAACTATTTTTGATCCTGCCCGGCAGCGGATATTGAAAACAATTGAAACTTCTGATATGTCCAAAGATAAGACGGTCGCAGAACACAGCCGCCCGGGCTATGAATGGGAAGGACAGATTATCCGGCCGGAAATGGTGACTGTCTATATCTGCAAAACTGCCGACAAAGAAAATTAAAAAACAATATGAGTTACGCACTTGCATGATTTTTAACCGCCGATGGACGCTGATAAACGCTGATGAATCAGAAAAATAAATTCAAGTGCGTAAGTCCTGAAACGGGGTCGGATACCCGGCATCCGGAATCATGATATTCCGCCATTTTTCATAGCAGAGCGGGTTTCAAACCCGCTTTACATAAGGAGTCACAGACAGATGAGCGCGAAAAGCAAAAAAATTTTCGGAATTGATCTCGGTACAACCTATTCGTCCCTTGCCATGGTGGATGATTACGGCAAACCCGTTGTTATCCCCAATTCGGACAATCAGCATATCACGCCTTCGGTGGTCTTCTTTGACGGTGAGAATGTGGTGGTCGGAGAAGTGGCAAAAGAAAGCTCCAAGATATATCCCAATGACGTGGTAAGCTTTGTAAAACGCTCCATGGGGGAACCGGCTTTTATTTTCGAACATGACGGGAAGATGTTCCGTGCCGAGGAAATTTCCAGTTTCATTATCCGGAAAGTCGTTCAGGACGCGGAACTGTATCTTAATGAAAAGATCACGGATGTGGTGATCACCTGTCCGGCATATTTCGGAATAAACGAACGCGAAGCCACCCGGAGAGCCGGCGAGATCGCGGGCTACAATGTCCGGCAGATCATCAACGAACCCACAGCGGCTGCGATTGCCTACGGCACGCTGGAATCCATGGGCGACAAGGTGGTTCTGGTTTACGATCTCGGAGGAGGAACTTTCGACATCACCATGATTGATATCCAGTCCAATGCAATCGAGGTGATCTGCACAGGCGGAGATCACAATCTCGGAGGCAAAGACTGGGATGACCGGATTGTGGCTTATCTGCTTCAGGAATTTCAGAACACGACCAAGACCGAAGAGGATATTCTCGAAGACCCGGATACCTGTCAGGACCTGCTGCTTTCCGCGGAAAAAGCCAAAAAAGTGCTGTCTCAGCGCGATAAAACACCGGTATTGATAACTCACGGCGGAGAACGTGTAAAAGTCCTTCTGGAACGGAAAAAATTCGAAGAGATAACTCAGGATCTGCTTGAACGCACCGTTGCTCTTACCCATGAAATGCTTGAAGAAGCAAAGAAAAAAGGCTACTGGAATTACGACGAGATCATTCTGGTGGGCGGTTCATCGCGTATGCCTCAGGTAGCGACACGGATCGCACAGGAATTTTCCACCACACCGAGAATTTTCGATCCGGATGAAGCTGTGGCAAAAGGTGCGGCCATTTACGGATGGAAGCTTTCCATAAATGAAGGCATGAAGCAGAAAGCCGCGGAAAAAACCGGCAAAACCGCGGAACAGCTTGAAGCAGTCAGCGATGAGGAACTGAACGGTGTTCTGGAAGAAGTGGAACAATTAGTTGCCGATGACACTGGATATGACATCTCCGATATCAAACGCTCCAGAGTCCAGATCAAAAATGTCACAAGCAAAAGTTTCGGCATAATTGCCCATGATTCCAACGATCAGGAAGTCATATTCAACCTGATTCTCAAAAACACGGCTGTCCCCACCGTTATCACAAAAACATTCGGCACTGCGATTGACGATCAGGAAGCGGTCTCTATCCAGATCATGGAAAATGAAAGCAGCGAAACCATCGCTCCCCCTGAACAGGCTGTTGTCATAGGCACGGCAGTGCTGAATCTTCCCACAGGACTTTCAGCCGACACACCGATTGATATCACATTCAAACTCAACGAAGAAGGGCGTCTTGAAATTACCGCGGTAGAATCCAGCGAATCCCGCCGCATCAAAGCCACCGTAAAAACACGTTCCGTTATTCAGGGCGAAGAATTCGAAAAGGCAAAAGCCCGGAGCAAAAGTATTGCGGTTTCGTGATGAGGTGAGAGGTACGAGGTGAGGGGTACGAGGGTAAGATTGATGCCTCTGACCCTCACCTCTGACCCCTGACCTCTAAAAAAATGAGGTAATATATGGAGAAAGAAAATTATTATCTGCTGCTTGAACTTTCTGTCGAACCCGCGGAAAAAGATATTAAGGTGATCGAGGAAGCTTTGAAGAAAAAGCAGAGTCAGTGGAGCCGGTACCGCAATCATCCTACAAAAGCGATCAAGGCAAAGCAGTATATTGACATGATTCCGCAAATCCGGAAGGTTATGACAGACCCTGAACTCAGGCAGAAAGAAGCTGTCGAGGCAAAAAAGATACTTGGCAACAATGAAACGAACAAATACTCGAAACTTGACAGACATCTTGAACTCCTGATGAGCAAGGGCGGCATGACCAAAAAAGAGATTGCCAAGCTTGCAAAGATGCACGGTATCGAAGAAAATGCCATCCGGGAACGGGTAAAGAAAAAGGAAAAAATTTTCAAAATTGATAAGCAGATATCTCTTCTCATGGAAAAAGGGGAGGTTCCTGACAAAAAAATCGCAGGGTTGGCAAAGCAGTACGCTATCGGCGAAGATAAAATCCGCGAGTGGATTGCAAAAAAGAAAGAAGCTGTTTTCACGGATATTGACTCCTACATAGCGTCACGCTCCGCAAACGAAGGCTTTGTAACCGAGACTGCTATCGCCAGATTAGCGAAACTTTACTCATGCACGCAAGGCGATATCATGATGCGCCTGAAAAACTGCGCGGTCAGGAAAGAAGACCGGAAAACCGAAAAACCGGAGACTCTGGACCGCAGCATTGAAAGGCTTATCAGCGACAATCTGAAAATTGCCGGAAAATCATCGCTGTATGATTTTCTCGGTCTTTCCGCGGATTCGAGTCTTGCCGCGCTTCAGAAAACATCCAGAGAAAAAGAGATCGAAATCCGTAAAATCGGACAGAAAGATGCTGTTGCCACCGCAAGCGGCGCGCTGGCGGGCCACTGCATAGTGATTTTCAGTTCCAAAGCGAGCCGGAACGCTTATGATCTGACGCGTTCCCGTACCCGTCTTACGGAACTCAACAGCGATATTGATGTCGCGGGCATAGAGGGAAAAATCCGACCTGAATATTTCGATATCCTTATCAGAACAGCAATGAAAAATGATATGGATATAGAAGATGCGGTTGAATACGTCAAGGCATACTGCGAAAAAGAGAAATGGATCATCAGGGAAAAAAAAAAGTTGATGACCATAGACGGCAGGAAGCTGACCCTCCTTGAAAAATGGGTCATCGAACTTGATCCCAAAAAGAAAAGCTTCTGGATTCTTGCCGGCGCTGCCGCGGGGGTGATGCTTATTGTAATCGGCAGTATTGTTTTCACAGGACATGTCATACAGACCAACCGCCTGAAAAATGCCTATAAGACGGTTTTGACAAGTCTGGAGGGCCGTCAGAATCTTAGAGAACAGGAACGCGTATTGCAGGATTTTCTCGACAGTTACGGAGAAACCGAGTATGCGCCCGCTGTAAACAATAAGATCAGAGAAATCCGCAGGCAGATGGAGGAACAGGATTTTGCGGAAACCGTCAAAGATGCAGAAAAATTATATGCCGATAAAAAATTCGAGGAAGCAAAAATATTTTTCGAACAATATCTCGGCAAATACCCCAAAGGCATCCATGTCAATGAAATCAAAGAAAAAGCTGCCCAAATTCCTGTATTGATCGAGAACAGGGATTATGAGGCACTGTCAGCGGTCGCGAATCGGAATTTTGCAGAGAAAATCAAGGCATATAATGACTATTTCACAAAATATCCGGAAGGCAGTCATATCGAGGATGTGAAAAAACTGATTGTGGATATGATCTCCGAAGTTTTCAGAACATTGCAGCAAAATCTGAACCAGTGCGAAAAGCAACTGGAATGGGAAAAATGTATGCAGTTGTGTGATGACTTCATCGCCCGTTTCGGCGGGACCGAAGAGGCAACCGCGGCAGAGGGTCTGAAAATCAAATATTATAAGAGAATACAGCATAATGCCGATCTGACTGCTATGAAGAAGGAAGCAGAACTCAGAGTTCAGAATGAGGATGAGCCTGATTATGTCGGAGCAAAACAGATATATGAGATGTATCTGGAGGCAAATCCCGAAGCTCCTGCTTATCTGAAACAGATGATTGAAGGTGAAATCGCGGGATGGGAAAAAAGACATAAAGCCTATCTTCAGGAAGAGGAACAATGGCAGAGCCTTTCAGAATACTGTGCGGAGCCTAAGAACGGCCTGAGTGACAAATTGCTGAAGGCGGAAACCTATCTGAAACAGAATCCCCCTGAACGGCATACTGAGGAAGCATCGGAATTGCTCGCCGATCTTCAGAATAAAAAGAAAATCGAGGATGCGGATCAGCAGACGGCGAGGAGCGAAAGTGATTGGCGTGATCTGATTTTATCGAGTAAAAATGCTCGGATTCCGGTATCTGAAAGAGTCAATAAAGCAGAGGCGTATATCCGGGAAAATCAGGGCGGAAAATATATCAGAGATGCTGCAGCCCTTCTTGAGCAGTTGAAAGAAGAGAAAAAGGCTGAAGATGAGCGGATAAAAGCGGAACAGGCTCTTGCAGCAAAGCGCCAGAAAGAATTGAAACGTATGTCCGAGCTTGTCAGACAGACAGGCGGGCGTTTCGCTGACAGCGGGAACGGCGTCATCAGCGACAGCAAAACCGGTCTGATGTGGTCCTCGCTTGACTCATCCGCGGATATCGGACAATGTGTTGATTATCAGACCGCGATGCAGTATGTGGAAAGTCTTACTGCCGGCGGGTATGAGGACTGGCGCCTGCCCACGGTCAGCGAACTGGTGGGAATCTATAAAAACAGACCCTTTTTTCCGCCCGGCGAAGGCGCGTGGTACTGGTCATCCGACATTCTCTGGCACGGCTGGAACAAACAGGTTTACATCGTTACATCCAAACAGGAACTTGCATGGAACAAAGATCAGGCTGATCTGTTCAAATGCGGGTCGGTGCGGGCTGTGAGAAGCGGGAAATAAAGAATAAGGTAGAGGTGAGGGGTAAAATGAGCCCATGACCCCTCACCTCTGACCTCTGACCTCAATATTATACTTTTTCATCTTATATCTCAGCACCCGCTCGCTGATACCCAATGACTCGGCAGCACGGGTCTGTATCCCGCCGCTTTTTTCAAGTGCGGATAGAATCATTTCCTGCTCAACGGCTTCCAATCTTTCGGAAAGGTTACCCTGTGCAGTTGCCTTGTAGAAACGGACTTCCGGGGGCAGGTCAGCGGCTCTGACTACCCTGCCGCGGTTAAGCGTCACCGTGCGCTGTATAATGTGTTCCAATTCCCTGATATTTCCGGGAAAGGAATATTTTATCAGGGTAGTCATGGCGTCCGGCTCGAACGTGACGGGCAGGGGACTGTATTTTTCAAGGAAAAAAGCGATCAGATCGGGAATATCTTCTTTGCGCTGACGCAGCGGCGGAAGTTCGATGTCAAAGACATTCAGGCGGTAGTACAGGTCTTCACGGAACAGTCCTTCTTCTACCAGATTTTTAATGTCCCGGTTAGTAGCAGCCAGCACCCGTACCTCCACCGAAATCTCTTTTTCTCCGCCGACCCGGCATATCCGCTTTTCCTGAAGTGCGCGCAGGAGTTTGGGCTGAAGATTCAAGGGCAGTTCTCCGATTTCATCTAAAAACAGAGTGCCGTTCTGAGCCACTTCAAAGCGTCCCCGACGACTTGAGACTGCGCCGGTAAACGCGCCTTTTTCATGACCGAACAACTCTGATTCGAACAGATTTTCGGGAATAGCACCGCAATTTACTTCTGCAAAAGGTCCGTCATTTACAGGACTGAGCAGATGAATAAGCCGGGCAATCAGTTCTTTCCCTGTGCCGCTTTCTCCCCGGATTAAAACGGTCCACGGCGTCGGCGCAACCCGGCGTGCCAAAGACAGGACGTCGTTCATGGCCGGTCCGTCACCGATGATTCTAAGCGGCAGATCGCTCTGAATAAGGGTTTCAGCCACATCCGAGGCTTCCTCATCCACCATGATACGCTGTTCGATCATCTGAATTTTATCCAGAAGATGAGACAAATCAACCGGTTTTTCCAGAAAATCGTCTGCGCCCAATTTCATTACTTCCACCGCAGTATCAACGGTTCCGTAGGCAGTAATCATAATGGCACGTATCAGCGGATTGACAGCTTTCATCTTTGCAAGCACCTGATCGCCGGTCATGTCCGGCATCCGATGATCCAACAGCACGAGTTGAAACGGAAGTTCTGCAAACGTGAGCAAAGCTTCCTGACCGTTTGCAGCCGAGCTTACTTCATATCCCTTCTTTTTCAGGAATCCTTTCAGAAGGTCGCGCTGCATGTCTTCATCGTCAACAATAAGAATTTTCATCTGCTTATCACTCGCTGCGTATTTTCCTCATTGTTATCGA
>DYRK01000284.1 GCA_020718785.1 Desulfatirhabdium butyrativorans
AGAATATTTGATAGTCTACAGGGGGTGACTGGTAAGAATATTTGATAGTATATATGCGTTCCCAAGCCGGGGCTTGGGAACGAGGAAAACACACGCTGATCTCACGTTAAAATAATTAAGGTCAGACACAAAATGTCCCTTTTCAACAATACAGAGTTCAAACTGCCGGTTTTTTTTCAATTCCGCAAGGGATGGTTCAGATCGGGCAGCCTGATGACCCACCTGCTGGTGGGTATCATTCCGCCGGTGGTCATTATCCTGATAGGTGTGGGATATATTACCTATCTGATTTCCTGCCGTTTTATCGGCGTTGCCCTTGAACGTACCGCAAACCTTCAGGCGATGGTGCTTGCACATGAGATCGAGGGCTTTCTTGCACGATGCAGGCAGGAACTGATCTTCATCTCGCAGGAAAAACCCGATCCCGCAAAAATGCGTGATTTTCTCGCAAAAAACAGGCGCAGTCGCGGAATTGCATATTGCGGAATTTTTTATATCTCGCAAAAAGATGACAGTCACCTACTTCTTGCGGCAAACGAGGATGAGGTGGTTCAGATTCCGCGGGAAAAGATTTCCGGGATACGTCCCAATCTCCTTTTGTTTTATGACCAGATAAAAAATCTGAAAAAAGATGAGGTCTGGATATCGGGAATTGTCGGGACAGAATATCCATTCCCTTCTTCTTCCAATCCGAATCAGGAAATAATATCCAGAGTGATTTATCTCGGAATGCCATATATTCCCGATCCGGATTCGGATGACAAGGATCAGGCAGGATATCTTCTGCTTTCCTTGGATGTCCGGAATATAAGGGATATTCTCTCGTTTTACAGTTCCCCGCGGTCGCCGTTATGGGTTTACCCTGCCCGGAGTCCTCAAGTTCTCCGCTACAGCTATCTGTTTGACACAGAAGGCTGGATTCTGTTTCAATCAGAAGGCTCGGACAAAGGCGATACGGAATTGAAAACCGACCTGGTGCGGTCTGTTTTTACGGGAACTATGGGGATGCCGAATCTTCCGTGCGGGTTCAGACCCGCGGCAGTATTCGGAAATTACTGGAAAATGGTGGAAGATGTCCGGGAAGGAAAACAGGGATTGGTCAAAATAGCAGACCCGGATTATGAACTCTCCGGTATCAAAGAATATTATCTGGCATATACGCCGGTCCGTTTTATTCCAGGACAGGACACTCCTGCCCGGACATACGCAGGGCATTGCCTACGTTGACAGAAGTATGCTGACCGTGATCGCGGGTTACAAACAGATGGATGTCATGTTCATTCTTACCCTTTTATCCGTGCTGATTGTTTCTCTGCTGATATATTTCCTGAGCCGCATGATCACCCGGCCCATATTAAAGCTTTCCGAAGCGGTCAACGCCATTCCGCAGACCGGGAATCCGGAAGAAATCCGTCTGCCGCATTCCGGCTATGAAGTCTCTCTGCTTCAGAACGCCATCAATGCCATGATCGGCACCATGGAACGGCAGATGGAGGAAATCAGGCGCAAAGACAGGGAAATCGAGACTTTTTCCCTGAGGCAGAAAGCAGCTCCGGAACATGATATATCCGAGTTTTCCGAAAAATCAGGAATCATAATTTCGGGAATTGTCGGAATCGGCGAAAAAATCGAAAGTCTGAAATCCGACATTCTGAAAGCAGCGCAGTCCGACGCGGATGTGCTGATTATCGGAGAAACCGGAACCGGCAAACAACTGACCTCGGAAGCAGTTCACCAGTACGGCAGACGTGCGGGAAAACCTTTTATTTCAATAAATTGCGGTGAATTGGATGAGAATCTGCTGTCAGACACTTTGTTCGGTCATGTCAAAGGCGCGTTCACAGAAGCAAAAACCGACCGGAAAGGCGCGTTTCTCGAAGCTGACGGCGGAACGCTCTTTCTGGATGAAATTCAGACTGCGTCTTCCGGAATCCAGCAGGCTCTGCTTCGTGCCATTTCCATGCGTAAAATCAAGCCCTTGGGCAGTGACAAAGAAACAGATGTGGACGTAAGGCTGATTACAGCCACCAACGCTGACCTGAGCGCGCTTATTGAAGAGGGACTTTTCAGAAGCGATTTGTATTTCCGGCTGAAAGTGGTCACCCTTCACACCCCGGCTTTAAGGGATCAGAAAGAAAATATTCCGGTGCTGGCAGCGCATTTTCTCAGACAGGCCGAAATCCGGGCAGACAAAACCGGGTTGTTCCTGAGCAAAGGCGCGCTGGCAAAGATGAAGCAGTATCATTGGCCCGGGAATGTGCGGGAACTGATGAACTGCATTATCCGTGCCGTGGTCATGGCAGAAGACAAAGTAATTCAGGCAGAAGATATTCTGACCGAATCTGAAAAGACTGTCCGGTCCCCGGAGATTCAGGCTGAAACCGGACAAACCGCTGTTCCGGAATTTCCTGACGGAAACGGAGGCAGAGATGCCCTTCCATCTTTCTCAGAAGCGGCTATTCCTGCGGATATGAAAAGTAAAATGAAGCGGCGTCAGGAAAAGGCATATCAGTTTATCCTGATGAAAGGGGGAATCAGCCGCAGCGAATATCAGAATCTCATCGGCGGCGATATTTCTTCCCGCACAGCCGTCTATGATCTTCAGGATATGGTAAAAAAAGGTCTGGTCATAAAGACCGGGCAGGGTCCCGCGACGCGGTATGTGCGAGCCGATGCCTGATAACTCGGATTAATCCTTGAGTTCTCCGGCAAGGCGCAATAAGGCTTTGCAAAAATGCTGAAAGGAAACCGAGCGACTGCCTTTCCATTGAGTAGTCAGATGCGGTCCGATCTGTTTTGCCCAGCCGACTTTGTTCTCGCTTTCATAGCCGATAATATCCCGGAACAATTCCCATGTGCCGCAGATACTGTCCTGAACATAACTCTCGGCTTTGTTCGTTTTTGCTTTGGGAAAAGCTTGTCTGATTGCAGTCAAATCCCCGAGATAAAAGGCTTCCGTTTCTTCAATCGCAATTCGGAACAGCACGGTCGGCGCAGGATTGCAATCTGTGAGAAGCTCGGTCATGCGCCTTTTGAGATCAAGACAATCCTCATTATCCAAATCAACAAGCACAAGCACTCTGTCGGTATCGGAATTGAATGACTTGCCGAAAGCTCTGAGCTTTGCCGGCAACTGATCCAGCAGTCCGTGATGTCGGGGATTCGGTTTTTCGGACGGTTTTTTCGGCAGTTTGCCTTTTCCCTGATGCCGAATGATTTTATAAGTATGCCCCGAGGGAAGAAAACGAGGCAGCCACGCTTTCAGCAAGGCTTCTTCCGATGTGCCTTCGACCAGAATATGCAGCCTCATCTTTCAAACCTTTCTTCAAAATGATTGCTGTACCACAAACTGCCCAAAGGAACGCCTTCTGCTTCCAATTCCTTGATTGCAGGCATATCGGAAGTTCTTTTTGCCTGAGTATGTCCGTTTTCGTCCTTTTCCATGAGCCAGACCTGTTCCGGTCTCAGCGCATCTACAAAGTAAGGAGAATGCGTCGTGAGAAGTATCTGAGATTTCCCTTTGGAATTCTCGGCATACTGACGAAACTCCCGGGCAAGTTCTTCAAGCAGCTTGTGATAAAGTCCGTTTTCCGGCTCTTCAATGCCGATGAAAGCCGGCGGCTCCGGGTCTTCCAGCAGTAAAAGATAGGCAAACATTTTCAACGTGCCGTCAGACATGCTTTGCTGATAAAAGGGGTCAGTGTATCCCTTCTCATTGAATTGCAATAAGAGACGTCCATCCAGGCTTTTCTCCGGTTTGATCTGCCGGATGCCGGGAATCCGTCTGCGGATGCGTTCTAAAATTCGGCTGAACCGTTCGGTATGAGAACGCTCCAGATACTGAACCACATTGCCGAGATTTTCACCTGTCCGATCCAAATGTCTCTGTGCGCCTGCGGGCGGAAGCCGACGTGCCGCATCCGGAACAAAATAGGAGAGATACCAGCTTTCGATATATTTCCGTAAGCTCACGATATGCTCATATTTCGAAATCTGTCCAAGGCTTGTGATTCCGAGACGGTCTTTATTTTCAAGCCGAATATCCTCTTCTTTCTTTTTTCCACTTTCCGATAGCCGACCTGCTCCCTCTGTGAGATCGAGAATAACAATGTTCCGGCGGCTGATCTGAGCGAGAAGCTCCATAGAAACAATGGGAATGCCATTTTTTTCATCTATTACAAAGGCGTAAGTAATGATGGGACTCGAATTTCCGCTTTCTGTGTAATACATCTCAAACCGAATCGGATCCTTGCTGCCCTGCGTGCGTAATCGGGCAAAACCGCCGCGCTGGGGCTTGTCGCAGGCTGCTTCAACCCCTTCTTTCAGACTGTCGGAAATAAAAGCAAACGCGTCCAGAAGACTCGATTTTCCGCATCCGTTGGGACCGATAAAACAGCACAAGGACGGCAACGGCTCATCTTTTCCACCAAGTTCGACCTGACCCAGCGTCAGATCCGCGAGACATTTGAAATTTTGTATGCGAATACCCACGAGTTGAAGCATATCTTATTTTCCTTACATTATCTGAAATAAACAATCTCGTTCCCACGCCGGAGCGTGGGAACGAGTGGTTCTGATTTCAGCATTTGGTCTTCTGTCAAGAAGCTTTAGCATCAATCAATGTTCAGTAACCGAGAATGGTGTCTGTAACAAAATCGGGAAACATTTTTTGGAACTTTTTATCGAAACTGAAGAGGATTTCAGCTTGGTATTTTTCTGCCTGTCCGACAATAATCAGGTCTGCAAAATCGCCTTTTTCCTTATACCGGGAAATCGCTTTACGGATAAGAGAGACATCGGGAAAATGATAGGCGGATATGGTAACAAGTCTTTCTAAAAACTCGGCAATTTCTTTCCGTTCACATTGATAAACCGACTCAAGCACCCATACGGTTTCTATGAGAACTTCATTCAGAATAAGAATTTTCCGCCCTTTTTTTTCTTCTTCACTGACGACGAATTGTACAATTTTTGCCTGTTCTGCGTCATCTTCAATAAGAAGTCGCACCAGAGCGTTTGTATCAAGTGCAATCATCTTTTCTCCGCTGCCGAATCGCTTCTTTCATCTCATCCGCCGAAACAGGATGACTCGGTTTCCGATGTTTTAACATACCGAAGATATCCGATGCGGAACGGGTTATATCTGTGCATGATTCAGTATAGTTCAATGTCGTCGGTTTCCCAATTATTTTTTCATAAACGGCTATATCTGACAGCACAGCAATCCGATTTCCTTCCGAGTCCGTAATATATTTTTGTTTTTCATGCTCAATCATAATAAGCTCCTTACTCAAAGCCGGAAAGTCTGCCTGCAAGTGCATTCCCCGTTACCGTGCCAGCGTAAGCACATCCGCATATTCTGCCCCGCCCTGTAGAAGCACTTTTGCACATTCATTCACGGTTGCGCCGGTAGTATGAATATCGTCAATAAGGAGTATTTTCTTTCCCTTTATTTTCGGGCAGTTTCTGACACTGAACGCGTCTTTGACATTTTCCTCACGGCTGATGCCGGTCAATTTGGCTTGCGGTTGTGTCCATCGGTGTCTGAACAGGACATCCCGTTCAATTCGAAAATCCGAACCGATATGAAATGTCTCAGCCATGCGGCGCCAGTTTCTGATTAAAAGATATGCCTGATTGAAGCCGCGTTCCCTGAATCGCCGGATATGAAGGGGAACCGGCATAACCAGATCAATTTCTTCTTTTTCCCAATATCGGACAAAGACAGAAAAAAGGAGCTGTTCAAAGGGTTTTGCCAAATAAATTTTCTCAT
The DNA here is from genome assembly GCA_020718785.1 of Desulfatirhabdium butyrativorans. Taxonomy (GTDB): domain Bacteria; phylum Desulfobacterota; class Desulfobacteria; order Desulfobacterales; family DYRK01; genus DYRK01. The sequence goes on from DYRK01000284.1 coordinate 5,774, forward strand.
TGTATTTAAAGCACCGGATCGCTTTTGCGAAAACAGTCTCCTCATCTTTTTCCTTATAATTGCCGAAAGACCGGGACTTCCTGAACTGCTGACGTGAATTTTCTCCGTAATCGAGAGATTCTATCGGTGAAAAACCGGATAGGCATTGAGGACACAGAAAAGGAGACATGACTTGCTCAAAATCAAGATTCCGAATATCCTGTTTCGATAAGTCATTGTTTCGGGTCCGATGGAAAATTTTACTGCACACCGGGCATTTTGCCGGAAAAACAGCCTCGATCAGCCCCCTTACAATGCGGGAACCTATTTTTTTGAAATCCGTCATTCAATCCCCGGTGTGCCGCAGCCCTTTGCGAAAGCGATTTGAAAAATCGCTTTACTGAGGTATGGCGAATTTGCAATTAAAGCACAAGGGATGATTTGCAAGTCCCGTGAGTGCGGAGTCTTGATTACCACGCGAAGCGTGGTAACGAGGGAATTTTTCTCAAAGCATAACATAAAGTTAAGCTGCGGGGCGTCAGCCCCGTCCGCTTCAACGCAGGGTTATATTTTTTTATTTCAAAATTGTTATATCAAAAATTTCTTCAGTCGTGACAATTTTTTTATAGCCTTTGTTTATCAGACCCTGAATCAGCTTTTTGTCGTTAGACCACAAAGGAATATCCAGTTCAATGCTCAATGCCACGTAAGCTGTATCTTTAGGGTCTATGTCGTTGCACAGCACCAGAGCTTTTCCGTAACTTTCCTGTGATACTGCAAGCCCGGGAATCACTGTTATTGCGGAAAACAGTTCCTTATGTAAAGGATATGAACTCCTCTTTCAGTTTCGTCTTTTTTATGATTTCTTCCTGATATTTGGAAAGCTCTTTGAATATGAAATCAGGCACATAACATTCTGCTGATTTGAAAATATCAGCATACAGTTCCTTTCCGCTTATCAGTGCCGAAAACAGTATATTGGAATCAAGCACAATTTTCATGATATTGTTTTCTTGTATTCGTTCCAGGCGGATTCTCTTATTTCTTCCAGTTTTTTGTAATAATCCCTCTCATCAAATGATGATTTCAGTTCATTTGAAATTTTTCCGAATGCCTGCCTGATTCTCATCCATTTCAAAGTGTTGTTTATTTCTTTCTGAACTGATTCCCTCCCGAATTCAATCAGAGTCTTTTCCGGTATGTCAATGGTCAGTTGCATAATTTATCTCCTCGGTTTTTGCCTGCATGAAATCATTAATTACCCGACTTTTGTAGGTTTATGTCAATAAAATCAGGATGTTAAATTTTAACTGCGTAATTCCTATCATATTCAGATAGTTATCAACGCATCGTAATTACAGGTATATTTGTCGTTTAGCGATTTCTTCCAGTCATGTAGGTTGGGTTGAGGAACGAAACCCAACATTTTCGTGGTCCGTCAATATGAGAAATAATCGTCTACGGAACTGCGGAACTATATCGAATTCTGTCTGCTTTTGATTCATGGCAGTCATGTAGGTTGGGTTGAGGAACGAAACCCAACATTTTCGTGGTCCGTCAATATGAGAAGTGATCGTCGGCGTTGGGTTCGTTCCTCAACCCAACCTACGGAACTATAATATATGATTTTAACCATGTCAATATCTTTTTTTGCGGCACGTTTTTTTCAGAGCAGGCTTTTCTCGTTCCCAAGCCCCAGCTTGGGAACGCACTTGCCGGGGAGGTTCCCCGGCTTCCCGTGACGGGAGACGGACCGAAGCCGGGGCTTCGGGTGCAGATGCGTTCCCAAGCTGGGGCTTGGGAACGAGGAAGC
>DYRK01000285.1:0-4148 GCA_020718785.1 Desulfatirhabdium butyrativorans
ACCCATGCGCTGAATTCGAAGAACATCCAAGTAGGGGTTTGCCGCCGGCAAACCCCTGCGCCGAATTCGAAGAACATCCAAGTAGGGGTTTGCCGGCGGCAAACCCATGCGCTGAATTCGAAGAACATCCAAGTAGGGGTTTGCCGGCGGCAAACCCATGCGCCGGGCATCCAAATAAGGGTTTGCCGCCGGCAAACCCCTACGCTGAATTTGAAGAAAAAGAAAAAATGTACAGACTTCTCGCTGAAAATACAGCGGATGTGATCTGGACCCGCGATGCCGACATGCGCTTTACCTATTGCAGCCCTTCTCTGAAACATCTGCTGGGATATGCGCCCGAAGAAGTTGATTATGCCACAGAAATGGAAGATTTGTTAAGCCCCTTTTCGCTCGACGCTATTTCCAATCTGGATGCAGGGAGTGAGATTCCCGAAGATTCTGACGGAGCAATGTTCGAAACCCTTCGCTTTGATCAGAAACTCAGGCATAAGAACGGAAGCGATGTCTGGGCAGAAACTGTTCTGACCTATATTTATGAGGAAAATCAGCTAACCGGTCTGGTAGGTGTGACCCGCGATATCACCAGGCGGAAACAGGCTACGGACGCGCTCAGGAAAAGCGAGGAAAAGCTGCGGGCAATTTTTGAAAATGCCATTGCAGGAATCAGTATTCTCAACACTCAGGGACAATACACATATTCCAATGACAAATTGGCGGAAATGCTCGGCTATACCAAAGAAGAGGTTTACGGACTGAACTATTCCGAAATCACTCATCATCAGGATATACAGGCAAGCAGAGATTATTTCCGGCAGCTGACTGACGGGGAAATCAGTTCTTACGCGCTGGAAAAACGCTTTGTACGCAAAGACGGCACCTTGTTCTGGGGCAATCTGTCGGTTTCGGCTATTTATGACACAGAAGACAGAGTCGGTTCCGTGATCGGCATCATCATTGACATTGACGAGCGGAAAAAGATAGAAGAAGAACTCAAAGCCGCGCTGTCCAAGCTGCGGGCAGTTTTTGACACTATTCCCGGAGTTGTAAACGTCATAGACAGAGATTATAACATCCTGACTATCAGCGGCAACAAATCTTTCGGAAACCGCAAAATTCCGGACGACAGAAAAGCTGCGGGGCGCAAATGCTATGATGTCACCCGGGGGACTTCGTCGGTCTGTCCGGAATGCGCTGTAGCCCGTGTTTTTGAAAGCGGGAGATCGGAAACACGCTTTTCAACTCCTGAGGAAGAGGCGGCATCCGGCATGGCTTCGAAAATCTATGCTGTTCCCCTTTATGATGATTCCGGCAATATCTCTGCCGCGCTGGAACTGATAATGGATATAAGCGATCTCCGGGAAATGGAACGCAAACTTCAGGAAGCCAAAAAAACAGCAGAAACAGCGAGTCAGGCAAAAAGCGAATTTCTCGCCAGCATGAGTCATGAACTCCGTACACCGTTGAACGGTATTTTGGGATATACTCAGATTCTCAGACGCGACAGCCGGCTGTCCGAGCAGCAACTCCGGGCTATCGGCACCATTCACCGAAGCGGCGAGCATTTGCTCACCATGATTAATGAAATTCTGGATTTTTCCAAGCTCGAAGCCCGGAAGATGGAACTGAATCCGGTAAATTTCCGGCTTCGCGATTTTTTAAGCGATATAACCGAAGTACTGCGTGTCCGGGCAGAGCAGAAAGGAATCACATTGTCCTGCGAATCTGCCCCGGATCTGCCGGATTCTGTGCATGGCGACGAATACCGTCTGCGCCAGATTCTGCTGAATCTGATCGGCAATGCCGTCAAATTTACGGAAAAAGGGCGGGTCAAAGTAAAGGCAGACCGGTATTATCAAAATATCCGCTTTCAGGTGGAAGACAGCGGCATCGGCATTTCTTCTGAAAATCTGGAAAAAATTTTTCTGCCTTTTCATCAGGTGGGAAACGTCCGGACCAAAACCCAGGGAAGCGGTCTGGGGCTTGCCATCAGCCAGAAGTTAGTCCGTATGATGGGGGGCAGACTCCGTGTGAAAAGTGTCCCGGAACAGGGGAGTCTGTTCTGGTTCAGTATAGAATTGCCTGAAATCAAAGATGAAAGCAGTCTGTCTGGCGATATCGGAAACAAGGCAAAGATCATCGCTTATACGCGTTCAGTTTCCGGGAAAGATGTCTATAAAATACTGGTTGCCGACAATATTGAAAAAAACCGTCGGATTTTAAAAGAAATGCTGCTGCCCCTGGGATTTGATATATTCGAAGCCTCGGACGGAAATGATGCTCTGGAAAAAGCAATGCTGTTGCATCCGGATCTGATTTTGATGTCGCTGACCATGCCGATAACCAACGGCTATGAAACTGCCCGGCTGATCCGGCAGACTCCCGCCATCTGCGATGTTATTATCATTGCTCTTTCCGCTACCGTACTGAACAGAACACGGAAGAAATGTTCGGACGCGGGATGCAATGACTTCCTTGCCAGACCGATCCGTCTCAATGATCTGCTGGAGCGGCTGCGGATTCATCTGAAATTGGAGTGGATTTATGAGGATTCCGCTTATCCTTCGGTCAGAAATCCGGAAACCCCGGACTCTGATGCCCGCTCAGAGGAAAGAGGAAATAAAGAAAGCGAATCACAGGCAGACGCTGCTTTTCTTCCGCCTGTAAAAGAAATTGTCTCTCTCCGCGAATTCCTGATGATAGGAGACATCCGAGGCATCCGGGATCAGATCGGAAAGATCGAATCCCTGTATCCTGATTCCTCAGCCTTTGTGGAAAAGGTTTCCCGGCTCATGAATATGTACAGATTGGATGAATTGCAGGAAATGATTGAAGGCTATATCGGCGGGGGAGGGTGAGGACTTGGTGCTGGGCGCTGGGTGCTGGGCGCTGGGTTATCTCCACGGCAAGCAAGCACCAAGTTCCCCGTACCTCCTATAGAAGCGAGAAATTAAAATGGATGATGAAAAAAAAGCAGGTATTTTGATTGTGGACGACAACCCCGCAAATCTGGATGTTCTCGTGGATTATCTCGAAGATTCGGGTTTCAGGATATTTGTCTCGACCAGCGGGGAACGTGCGATTCAGCAACTGGAACATATTCAGCCGGATATTATTATGCTGGATATTATGATGCCGGGAATGGACGGCTTTGAAACGTGCCGATATTTAAAGGAAAAAAAAGCCACGAGGCATATTCCGATCATTTTTTATGACTGCACTGTCCGAGACTGTGGATAAGGTCAGAGGCTTTTATATGGGAGCGTCGGATTATATCACCAAACCCTTTCAGCAGGAAGAAGTTCTGGTCCGACTTACAACTCATCTGACCATCCAGCGACAGAAAAAAGAGCTTGCGGCATTGAATGCCAAATTCTTCAAAACCAATACCGAACTTTATGAAGCCAATCGCCGGCTTTCCGAATCCAATGCTGCCAAAGACAAATTTTTCTCAGTGATTGCCGCTGATATGCGAAGTCTGTTCTTCTATCTGCTCAATCTTTCCGATTCTCTGGCAGACACGGCTTCCGGGTGTGACTGCAAAAATATCGAAGAACTTGCATGGTCTGTCCGGGACTCTGTGAGGCAGGCATATCATCTCATGGAGAATCTGCTGCACTGGTCAAAAGTTCAGATCGGTGTTGCGGAATTTCAGCCGCGAAAACTGAATCTCCATGAAGTCATATCAAAGAACATTCTCCTTATGACAGATATGGCAAAGCAGAAAGAGATTGACCTTTCTCATACTATCGGCTCCGATATGTCTGTCTATGCCGACCCGAATATGACGGATACGATTCTCTTCAATCTCATTTCCAATGCTGTAAAATTTACCCATAAAGGCGGCGAGGCAGAGGTGACAGCCCGTTTCCCGGACAGTGATGAGAAAAAGTTCGTGGAAATAGCTGTTTCCGATACAGGCATCGGCATCAGGGGATCAGATATTCCAAAGCTGTTCCGCCTGAATGAGAAATTCAAAAAACTCGGAACTGCCGGAGAAAAAGGAAGCGGTCTCGGTCTGCTGTTATGCAAAGAATTGGTGGAAACTCTTCGCGGAAAAATATGGGTGGAAAGCGAAGTCGGAAAAGGAACAACCGTCCGCTTTACATTGCCATGTACAGCGAAGTAATTTCAGAAGAAACTGAGTTTTT
>DYRK01000285.1:4248-7520 GCA_020718785.1 Desulfatirhabdium butyrativorans
TATTCTCAAATCCGACCGGCATGACAAAGACTTTTACCGGAATATGTGGCATTCTCTGTTTGCGGAAGGGCAGTGGCGCGGAGAGATATGGGATCGCAGAAAAAACGGCGAAGTTTATCCCAAATGGCTCTCTGTGGCTGCGGTCAGGAATCGGGAAAATATCATCACTCATTTTGCAGGCGTGTTTTCAGATATAAGCTCCGTGAAGCAGAGCGAGGCACGGCTCGAACAACTGGCGCATTATGATTTTCTGACCGGTCTGCCCAACCGCATCCTCTTCTACGAGCGGTTTACACAGGCAATCCGGCAGGCAGAACAGCGAAATGTGATGGCCGCGCTCCTGTTTGCAGATCTGGATCAGTTCAAATTAGTCAATGACTCGCTGGGACACCGCGCAGGCGATCAGTTGCTTATCCAAGTGGCAGAACGGCTTGCCGCCTGTGTCAGCGAAGAGGAAAACAGAAAAAACGATACTATGAAGACCGCCTCTGTTTCCCGGCTCGGCGGAGATGAATTCACCGTTGTTCTGAACAATGTCAGCGATGTGGCACGGGTTGCCAGAGCCGCGGAGAAGATTGTCTCGGTCTTTGAATCGCCTTTTGTTCTTGAAGAAGGAGAAGTGTTCATCAGCCCCAGCATAGGCATCACACTGTTCCCGGAAGACGGCAGAGAGCCGGAACTGCTCATCAAAAATGCCGATACAGCCATGTATCACGCCAAAGAACTGGGGCGGAACAATTATCAGTTTTTTTCGCAGAAACTCTATGCCAGAGCATCCGAGCGACTGACGATAGAGACAAAGCTGCGGAATGCCTTGGCGGAAAATAAACTGTTTCTTTACTATCAGCCCAAAGTGAATCTCGGAACAGGAAAAATCAGCGGAGCAGAAGCCTTGATACGATGGTTGGATGAGGACAGCAGATTTGTCTCACCGGATAAGTTCATCCCTGTAGCAGAGGAAACCGGGCTGATTTTTCCGCTGTTCGACGGGGTGCTGGAACATATCCGCCAGATTACTCCCAAGGTGCGGAAAGCACTCGGAAGAAATACATTCAGGATAGCAGTGAATCTGTCGTCCCGGCAGTTTCAGGATCGGAATCTGATTCAAAAATTCGGCGATCTGATACTGAACGGCATTCATGCCAGTTCTATCGAGACAGAGATTACCGAAGGCGCGGTCATGCGCGATCCCGATGAATCTGTCAATATGCTGAATGCCTTGAAAGATATGGGAATCTGTTCTTCGATTGATGATTTCGGCACAGGATATTCTTCGTTGAGCTATCTGAAACGCTTTCCTATAGAATCGTTGAAGATTGACCGCTCTTTTATCAAGGGAATTCCGGTGGATACGGATGATATGATAATCGTCAGGTCCATCATCGCACTGGGTCACAGCATGGATATCAGGATTGTTGCGGAAGGTGCGGAAACTAAAGAACAGGTTGACTTTCTGCTGAATGAAAACTGCGACGAGATTCAGGGATATTATTTTTACCGCCCTCTGCCCGAAGCGGAATTTCTTTCGGTACTGGAAAATGAGAGTGAAGGAGCTTAAAAATGACGAAACTTATTTTAGAAACCGATGAAGTTTGGATCAAAGAAAAAATAGAGGCTTTGCTGCATTCGGAAGCGGAATTTATGAGGATGGCGATCCGAAACATTCAGCGAAAAATACAGAATTTTGAAAACAAATACGGAGCATCTGACAGAGATTTCCTTTACGGACACGCGGATGATATGGAACTGTTGGAGTGGGAGGGAGAAATCGAGACTATGGAGAAATTGCAGAAGAAGCTGGAATCTTTTGAGGAAATAAGCTTTGAACGCAGATGATTATATTTCTCATATTGAATCTCTCATCCATTCATCACTGATCATTGTTGCTTATCATCTGAGCATTGACAGAAAAACAAAACAAATTGTTTTTATTTCCGGAAAAGCAGAATTGATTGACGGATCTGTTCTTGATTTCAAGGAGTTTATTGAGGAAACCGAAGGGAGAATCGTAAAATATAAATACGGATATAATTACCGGAAAGATTCGGATGTACTGTTCAGATATGATAACGCGCCCGATCCCGGGGCAAAAGCTCTGACATCTTTTCCGCATCATAAACATACCTACAGCGGAGAGATAATAGAATCTCAATCTGTGGGGCTTTCAGAGGCACTTGAAGAAATCGGAAATTTGATTTCAGATAATCTTCTGTAGGAATATCTCAAAACTGCCCGGAATTTATCCATAAGAGGAGATTTATGAAAAATATTCTTGTCACAGGCGGCTGCGGATTTATCGGAGCCAATTTTATCCGCTATCTGCTTTCGGAATCCGATTTCACAGGACGGATTATCAACGCTGATAAGCTGACTTACGCGGGAAATCCTGAAAATCTGGCAGGTATCGAGAGAGATTTTTCGGGACGATATGAGTTTGTAAAAGCAGATATAAGCGACACTGAAGCCATGTCCGGCATATTTGAAAGATGCTCCATTGATACGGTATGCCACTTTGCAGCGGAATCCCATGTGGATCGCTCAATAATAGAACCGGATGCCTTTGTCCGGACCAATATCATGGGAACATTCAGCCTGCTGGAACTCTGCCGTCGGTTTAAAAATAACATAGTCCTGTTTCATCATGTGAGTACAGACGAGGTTTACGGCACTCTCGGCTCGGAGGGATTTTTCACCGAAGATACGCCATATTCGCCGAGCAGCCCTTATTCTGCATCTAAAGCCGGATCCGACCATTTCGTGAGGGCATATCACAAAACCTACGGCATTCCAGTGACTGTTTCCAACTGCTCCAATAATTACGGTCCCTATCATTTTCCTGAAAAGCTGATTCCCCTGATGATACTGAACGCGCTTGAAGGAAAAGCACTTCCGGTTTACGGAGACGGTCGGAATGTGAGAGATTGGCTTTATGTGAAAGATCATTGCAGAGCAATCTGGCTGATTATGAAAAAAGGCGTCCGGGGTGAGACATACAATATCGGCGGACGATGCGAAATGCCCAATATCGAAGTAGTAAGGATGATCTGTGATCTGGCAGACGAGATAAAACCCGAACCGTCCCGCGGCTCCCGGAGAGAACTTATTACTTTTGTCAAAGACCGGCCCGGACATGATTTAAGATATGCCATAGATTGCAGCAAATTGGAAAATACCCTGGGCTGGCATCCGGAGGAGTCATTTGAAACGGGTTTGAGAAAAACGATTCAATGGTATATAGATAATCCGGGATGGGTTTCCCGGGTGAAAAGCGG
>DYRK01001012.1 GCA_020718785.1 Desulfatirhabdium butyrativorans
CGGAACAGGCATAAGGCTGATGGAATATCCGTATTCAAGCAGAATATCTGTTTCTTTGTCGGAAATATATTCTTCATATAAACAATGATCTGAACATTCAGACACTTTCGCCCTCATCAGGCAAGCAATGCCTGAACAAAATGCGTTCCTACAAAACCTGTTCCGCCTGTGACTAGGTTCTGTTGACATTTGTGTTTTTTGTAGGGGTAAGCCCCTGTGCTTACCCCTTTTCAAGGGCAGCCACGGGGGGCTGCCCCTACAATATAATCGGGATGTTACAGCAAATGTCAACAGAACCTAATACTTTTTTATCTTTGTAAAACATTATTTATGCCAATTAAGGGTTGAACTGACCAACAGTAATAAAAACAGAAGGTTATAAAAAACAGTCCAAAAATCGTATTTTGTAACAGTTTGAATTTATATGGCTAAATTCAACCCTTAATTTGCATTATTTACTCCGCTAATCATAAAGTATAATACATCAGGTTTATTTATGAAAAAGACCGTCAGTATCCGCCACGACCGCCACTAATCTGATTGTCTCAAAAACAATGTAAATATCAACTGGTTTAGCCGGTGATCTTGACAAAGGCTTTCTTCCGTGTGCAATCCACCAATCCCGATATCTTTTTATCTGCTTTACAATGCCCACCTGCTGCGAATCTGCAAAATTCTTCAGGATATCCAATAAGTATTCAACTTTTATATAGTTACCAAATGAATGGTATTTCATAGTATTCATTCGGTTTTGAAACCGGCACCGTATCGTCCGGTGAGAAACCGGTTAAGAATGTTGAGCGAGCCGACATAATCAGCCTGTTCCGCGTACCCGCATTTCAGACACTCAAATTCCTCTCCCTTCCGGTTCTCCCTCTGCGTATGGGTACAGCGGGGACACCGCTGACTGGTTTTGAACGGGCTGACAGACCGGAAGAAAACACGGTTTTCCTCGCAGCGCATCTGAATTACTCTCAGCAGCTCCCGGTAATTCCAGTTACTCAGAGTCTTTCGGAATTCTTTTGTTTTATTCTTCTCTTTCGTGTTCAGCTTCAGATTTTTCAGTTTTTCAACGGCAGCAAGTCTTATATCACTGTTTTCAAAATAATCTTTCACAGTTTTATGAATATAGTACGACAGCTCTTTTTTGGCTCTTTTATATGCCTCCGAACCCTGATGTTTTCTTTTTATTTTTGAAATAAGCGGCTTAATGCCGTTTCCGAGAAATTTCCTGTCCGAAGTCGTCATCAGATGATTTATTCCGGCATCAATCCCGACAATTTTTCCTTCTTCCTTTTTTTCACCCGTTTCAATTTCAAAAGAGACCTGAACATATTCACGGTGTATGACAGCGGAAGATGCTGTTTTTCCGATATTTTCCCATCTGAGAAACTGTCTGTGTTTTTTCAGCGGAATGTATAATTTTATTCCGTTTCCGACAGAAGATAAAACCAGCCATAAGTCAAAGGAATTACGGCCTTTTTCAATTCTTACGACCTGAGAGGAAAGCGTCATTTTCTTTCCGTTATGCGCGGGCTTCACAGGCTCATTG
>DYRK01000286.1 GCA_020718785.1 Desulfatirhabdium butyrativorans
GGGAACCTCCCCGGCAAGTGCGTTCCCAAGCAGGGGCTTGGGAACGAGAAAAGCGTTTCCGCAATCCGCCGGGAGCGGTCAGTGCTTGCAAAATTGTTTTACGGCAGATTATGCCAGCGGACCGTATATGTGAAATATAACTGAATAATGACATCAAATCAAGAAATATCAAATCAAGTGAAACGGAGGTCTATCATGAACAGCACCCGTCACATTCCGGCATGGTTTTGTTTCCTTATTTCAGTATGTTCGGCGTCCGTAGTTATCGCGGATGCCCAAAGTCGGGAACAGGTACTAACCGTCACGGTGAACCCGAATCAGGGTATCCGCGACATTTCGGCAAAATATCTGGACAATCCCGATCTATGGGAAGATATCCTTACTGCCAACAACCTGAAAACAGCCGATCAGGTGGCCGCGGGAATGACACTCATTATCCCTGTTCAGTCAATTTCACAGGCAAATAGTTCGTTGGAAGCCGCGACCAAACTGATTAAACAGGCAACTGAAAATGGAGCCGCACGGTTTGCAATCGCCGAAATTGACCGGTCTGTGAAAATCAGAGACGAGTCCATTGAAAAGCGTAAAGCCGGCTTATGGGCAGAATGCACGAAATTGGCAAATACGGCTTCGGATGAAGCAAAAAAAGCTTATGAGATAAGTCTTAAACAACAGAATGTTGCGGTTGAGGCAATAGTGGATTATTGTCAGGGCGATGTACATCGCCGAAAAACGGTTGACAGCCTGTGGGAAGCTATTTCCAAGGCCGGAGTTCTCGCGGAAGGCGAGACCATACGCACTCTTGCCCGGTCTTATGCCGACCTTGTGTTCAGCGATAGCAGCAGGCTGAAACTCGGAGAAGAATCGCAGGCAATGATCCGAAAGCTGCGGGCAAATATTTTAGATGATACAGGAGAAGCAACGGTCAGCATGAGCAAAGGCGTTTTATCTGCCCTGCTTTCCGGCGGCAAAAAAGGAAATCAGTTGAATCTGGATATTCCGGGAATCAATATAAATAACGAATCCAAGCAGTTCTTCGTCGGAGTCGGTGAAAAAGGCGCCGGCGCCCGGATTGCCAATTATGACGAAGGCAAGCTTGAAATCGAGGCTCAGGGCGGAAAAGTGGTGCTGGGGAAAAATCAGGGTTCCGTTGTCCGGGAGAATCAGAAACCTTCGGAGCCTACAGACCTTCTTCCCAGCCCCCGGCTTCTCGAACCCCCGGATAATGCGGAACGGTTCAATACCGATATTGCTTTGACATGGGAACGGGTTCAGGGCGCGGAATACTATCTGCTTCAATTTTCCGATGAAGAAACATTTCCAAAGCTGCTCTGGGAAGAAACCGTTCCTGCCGGTAAAGCCGATAAAAAAGATGCGGCGTCGGATAACATCCGGGCAAATTTTCCTTCGCATCTGGGAACCGGCACATTTTACTGGCGCGTCAGTTCGGTATCCGCGGACCAATTGCCGGGTCCTCCGGGCAGGTCCGGATATTTCCGCGTCATGAAAGACAGCGAACCGCCGTATCTTGTCATTCTGTCTCCGGATCAGGGAGCAAGTTTCACAGAATCCTTTGCGGAAATCAGCGGCAATACCGAAAAAGACGCGACGCTTTCCATACAGGATCACGCTGTCAAAACAGATTCCAAGGGAGAATTCAGATTCCGCTGTGACTTGTCCGAAGGAGAAAACCGTATTGTGATCAAAGCTGCTGACCGGGCCGGAAATGTGAATTCGCTGGAAAGAATTGTCTCGCGGGTGACAGAGGAAAAAAGCGACCTGACTTTCGATTCATCCCTGCCGCGTGCCGGAAAGAATCATTTTCTGGTGAAAAACAAGAGCTTTTCTCTGAGCGGCAAAACATGGCCCCGCGGCTTGGTCTCTATCAGAAATTCTGAAAAAGATTCATCTGAAAGCAAAGAATTTTCTGCGGCCGCGGTTGCGGACGATAAGGGCATGTTCCGGATCAATGCCCGTTTATCCGGGCTTAAAGATGAATTTCTTGTTACGGTTATCTCTCCGGCCGGCGAGACCCTGACCGAGAATATTATAGCAGAAAGCGATGACGAACCGCCGGTAATCCGCTTCAATGAAGTCATTTCTTCTCCCACGGCTCAGAAAAAACTGATCATTGCCGGAGAAACAGAAGGAGCGGCAAGTCTGACACTGAACGGAGCAGATATTCCTCTGACCGTATCAGAATCCGAAATCCGAAATCCGAAATCCCTTTTCAATTTTCCTTTCGAACTGAAACCCGGCAAAAATGTGATGCGTCTGGAAGCCCGTGATGCTGTAGGAAATATCAGTATTTTTGAAAAAGAAATCCTGTCTGATTCAGACGCACCCGTGATCGCCGGATATGATCTTTCCCAGAAAAAAGCCAAAGGCGGAGATGAACTGCGTGTGACCGTGAAAGTGAAAGACGCAATCGCTGTCAAAAAAATCGCCCCGTTTGAGATGAAGATAGGGGAATCCGACTATGCGGGGCAGATGCTCCGTTCCGATACCGGCGGAGAATATATCGGAGTATTCCGTGTGCCGGGAAATATCGGCGGAACAGTAAAACTGAAAAGTATTACGCTGTCGGATTATCTCGGCAATACAAAGAAATACGATTTCTAGGGGGGACAATGTCTGAAATCCGAAATCTGAAATCCGAAATCTTTTTCTCAGTGTTCATACTGATGATGACTTTTTTATCTCCGGCATATTCATCGGAGTCAACATATCTCTCGACTTACGGTTCGGAAGCCAGGACCATAGAGGGAGATGACGACTTTGTTCAGGTGATTTTTATCCGAATACCCGAAGGCACAAAACCGGATGCGCGGCTGTATGTCCGCATTTTCGACGCAGACTGCGGCGGATTGTGGGATGCCCGATATACAAGAGAATGGAATACGGCAACGCGGTTCCGGCTCTTCGGAGGTGAAGGAGCCTATTCGAATCCGGGTCTGAAAAAGCCTTCTCCCGAGACAAAAGATCTGGAGTCCGGAACATTGCTCGCGGACAGCTCGGCAGGGGAAGATTCCCTGAAAGACAACAACTGGTTCACCTTTGCGGAAATCCGTCCCGAAGAGGGTGAAAAAATCGGTGAATTCCGATACTATAAACTCGTGGTACAGGGAACCGGAGGCGATGACGGCAATCGTTATGATATAGGGGTTGTAACAGACCTTCGCCGCACTCTGCCGCCGGAAGGGCTTTATCTTTTCACTTACGAACCTACGGTTCATCTGCCCAGAGACGATGTTTTTGCGGAAATCCGTTTTTTTGTGCCGAAAGATATCCGGGAAATTGCTGTGCATAATTTCGATCTGGCTGAAGCGGTCATTGCCGTAAATACCGCATTCCGCGGGAATGTGCCTGTTGCCACATCGGGTCAGGACAAATGGAGTGAAAGTATCATTCAACTCAATGAAAATGAAAGTGAAAAGCTTGCCGCGCTCCGATTCGAGGGCGGAGAAGAAATCCCCAATGACGGAACATTTTATGTCACAGACAGACAGGGAGAACTTCTTCCGATTGAACTGCCTGTTTATCTTCAAAAACCCAATGCCCGCCCTGAAGTCGCAGTGAATCTCGAACTGCTCGGAGAATGCAGCGCGTTTCTTTTCAACGGATCCCGTACTAAGGATACCGAAGGCGATCCCCTTCATTTTTCATGGGATTTCGGAGACGGCGCAAGCGGCGAGGGAGAGCGGATAACTCACGCGTATAAAAGCCCAGGGCGATACGAAGCCTCTGTGATTGTCTCGGATGCCTGCGGACAGGTTTTCAACAATGTTTTGAAGAAATTTATCGTGACGGTCAATCATCCGCCCAAAGCCGATGCAGGTCCCGACGCGGTCGCTGCTCCCGGAGAAAAAGTGCTTTTCGACGGATCCGCTTCTAATGACCCGGACGGAAAATTGATCGCCTGCTACTGGGAATTCGGGGACGGCAACAGAGACAAAGGTCTTCAGATATCTCATGTATTCAGACGTCCCGGAGTCTTTATTTCCAAATTGCGCGTAGAAGATGATTCCGGGACATTGTGCAATTTTGCGACAGATGAACGCGAGATATGGATCAATACTCCGCCGACAGTAAGTATCGGCAAAGACCGAATCGCTTCTGCAGGCGAATCGCTTGAATTCGTCAGCAAAAACAGCAGTGATTCTGACGGGAAAATTGTCTCTTATGAATGGGATATGGGAGACGGAACCCGCAAAAGCGGTCCGACCGTGACTCATGCTTACGAAAAGCCCGGAACATATACGGTGATACTGGCGGTTACAGATGACTCTGCCGCGAAAAACAGCACGGCTCGAAGCAGTTTGAAGGTTTTTGTCAATGATCCGCCGGTCGCGGATGCAGGCACTGACCAGCGGATTTCTGCAAAAGAAAGCCTCCGTTTCGATGCTTCGAAGTCTTATGATCCGGACGGAAAAATTATCTCATATCTCTGGGATTTCGGGGATCAGTCAGAGACAAAGGAAAAATCGGAACCTTTTATCTCTCATAGTTATGAAAAACCGGGAACCTATACGGTTACGCTGACGGTGAAAGACGATTCCGGCTCTTCTTCGGACACGGCTTCGGATCAGATGACGGTGATTGTCAATGATCCGCCGGTTGCCGATGCCGGAGAAGATCAGTGGGTCACTGCCGGAGAAGTTCAGTTTGACGGAAGCGGTTCCCGGGATCCGGACGGAAAAATTATCTCATATCTCTGGGATTTCGGAGACGGTTCTAAAGGCGAAGGCACCTCGCCGGTGCATGTGTATCAGAACCCCGGAACTTACACAATCCGTCTTTTGGTGAGCGATGACTCGGGGACAGCGACTGCTCGGACCTCCGATGAAATGACTGTCACCGTGAATCATCTGCCTGTTGCAGATGCAGGACCGGATCAGATCGGAATCCCGGAGCAGACCCTTCATTTCGACGGCTCTGCATCCGCGGATCCGGACGGGAAAATCACCGGCTTTCACTGGGATTTCGGAGACGGCTCGGAAGCAGACGGCGACAAAGTTTCCCACAGCTATTCCCGATCCGGGCGTTACAATGTCTTGCTGACAGTGTATGACAATTCAGGACATGAAGGCGCTATGAGTTTCGACGAAGCCGAAGTCGTGATAAATCAGGCTCCTGTCGCCAAAATAAAAACTCCGCTGTCTCTCATCTCCGGACAGTTTCTCATTGTACCCGGAGAAACAGTCCGTTTTGATGCAGACAGTTCTTACGATTCGGACGGAAAAATCATGCTTTATCAATGGGAGTTTTCAGATCCGGGATGCGGAAAACAGTATAAGCCGTCTGCGGCATGTACCTTCAAAACTCCCGGAATTTACACAATCAGCCTTACTGTGACAGACAACAGTGCTGCGGATAATTCCGTAGCCTCGGACAAGGCAGTGGTCCGAGTCAATCATCAGCCCAGAGCCGATGCCGGAAAAAATATCCATACCAATGAGCATACGGTTGTTCTGGACGGGACCGGCTCTTCGGACGCTGACGGCGATCCTCTGACTTATTTATGGGATTTCGGAGACAACAGCCTGCCGGGCAGAGGAGAAAAAGTCTTTCATACCTATCCGAAAGGCGGAAGCTATCCGGTTATCCTTACTGTTGATGACGGAACAGGACTGAGCAATGCCGGAGCCACATCAGCGATCAAAGTCATGCTGAATGATCCGCCGGCTGCCAAAGCCGGAGACGATAAAACCGTATGCGCGGGAAAGGTTGTGATCTTTGACGGCGTAGCATCTGTTGATCCCGAAGGAGGGCGTCTGAAATATCATTGGAATTTCGGAGACAGCACAGAAGCAGAGGGAGTGAATCCCACCAAAATCTATGACCGGGGCGGAACCTATACGGTCACGCTCACGGTGAGAGATGACTCGGGACTGAAAGGCGGCGATACCGGCACAGACCGGATCACGGTAAGAGTCATCGAATCGCCGGTGGCAGACGCAGGTACGGATCAGGCTGTATGCGCCAATACCACGGTTCAGTTTGACGGGACAAAATCAAGGGATCAGGACGGAGTAGTCAATTATTTTCATTGGGATTTCGGGGACGGAAAAACCGGCAGCGGTCCTACGCCGATTCATGTCTATAACGAAGCCGGACAGTATCGGGTACTTCTGACCATCACCGGCGACCTCGTGGGGGACTGCGCCAACACACATACGGATGAAATGTCAGTAACGGTTTATAAAACACCGAATCCGGAGTTCGCCTGCCCTCTGACAGCGGAACCCGGAAAGCCGGTTTCTTTTACTTTCAATGATTCGAAAATCGAAGAAGTATTGGATGCCAGTATTTCTCAGTTGCTGGGTTCTCCCTCTCTCCTGCAATGGGAGTGGGATTTCGGAGACGGGAATAAAGGCAAAGGCGAGACCGTTGCCCATACCTTTCAAAATCCCGGAAAATATTATGTCAGCCTTACAGTTACCGGAGATTCAAAAGAAGAATGCAATAAAGCTTCCCGGAAAAAACTGATTGTCATCAATGCTCAGCCCTCTGCGGACGCCGGAGAAGATCAGATTGGAGGCGTGAATCAGGTACTTATATTTGACGGTTCGGGTTCTAAGGATTCAGACGGAGTCATTGCTTCCTATCTCTGGGATTTCGGAGACAGGCAGAGCGAAAAAGGCGTGGAAGTGCGGCATCAGTATCAGGAACCGGGCAGTTATCAGGCAAAACTGACCGTGACGGATAATACGGATCTGCCCAACAATACGTCGTCAGATACCCTTACCGTCATCGTCAATGCTCCTCCTCAGCCGATGATTGCTCTGGGAAATTCAAACCTTGCCGTTTCCGGGATTCAGGTCTGCGCCGGAGAAAAAGCTGCTCTGAGCGCAGGCAAATCTCTGGATCCGGATGGAGAGATTATTTCTTATATATGGAATTTCGGCGACGGAACCCCGGCAGAAAAAGGAAAAGAACTTTCCCATGTCTGGCGCTTCCCCGGAACTTATCAACTGATTCTGGAGGTTGGCGACGGCAGCGATTTGAACAACAGCCGGATACAGACTTCGGCTTTGGTGACCGTCAATGAGCCGCCCATTGTGAGTTTTCTTTCGGACCGGGCAGTCTCGCCCGGAGAAGACATTCCTTTTGACGGCTCCGCGAGCAAAGACCGTGACGGTTCAGCAGTCTCTTTTCAATGGGATTTCGGGGACGGCGGAACTGCTCAGGGAGCAAAAGTCAGGCACCGCTTCACAAAGCCCGGCAATTATTCTGTCCGGCTGGCTGTGACAGATAATTCCGATACTTCATGCAGAACTTCGGAGAAAACCGTAACTGTCCGGGTCAATGCCGCTCCGGTCGCGGATGCCGGAGGAGATCGGGAGGCATTTATCGGCGGAGCCAATGACACGGTTCTGTTTGATGCCAAGGGTTCCCGTGATCCTGACGGAGACCCGCTTACATTCTCTTGGGATTTCGGAGACGGCGGAAAAACACAGGGCGCAAGGGTTTCCCATCGCTTCAAAAAACCGGGAA
>DYRK01000287.1 GCA_020718785.1 Desulfatirhabdium butyrativorans
AAAAACCCCGGAACCTGCGTGGCATTGATTCCTTATTTCCGACAATGTCTATTGACTTTTATCGGGCTGCATGATAAAGTTTCTCAAATAATATTTTGCAGAAAGGAAGAATGCAGGTTTACTTGTACCTTGCTGCGAATAAAGAATCCGCAGCGTTTCGGATCGGGACAGAAATCAAAGAGGAGGTGAAAAGATGTTCTGCAACATCAGAACAAAACTACTGCTTGTTATCATGTTCGTTATGCTTACAGCCGCTGTTTCCCTGATATTAGTCACCCTTTCGACTGTCGGAAAAATTGCGGAATACGCGCTGTCTGAAAAAGAACTGACAGATATGGCGGCAATCCTTGTCCGGCAGGAGATCGGCATTATGGCAACGATATTTCTCATCGGTCTGATTGCTGTTTATTTCCTGATCGGACGGTTAATATCGCCGATTCTGCTGGTGACCGAATATGCCCGGACCTTGCCTGCACGGGATTTTCATATACCCCCGGAGTTTAACTCACGTCTGAAAAAGCTTGCGGAGGAGCGTAAAGATGAAGCCGGAAAGCTTGCTCTGGCATTCATTCTCATGGAGCATTCCCTGAGCAAATTTATCGGAGAGCTTTCCCACTCATCAAAAGAAAAGGGCAGTTATGCCGGGGAATTGGAGAAAAGCAATATGCTTCTGAAGCAGGCTCATGAGGAATTGGAGCGCAGAGTTCAGGAGCGTACCGAGGAATTGAAAAAGAAAAATGAAGAACTGCTTAGGGAAATCGCAGAGCGCAGGGCTGTCGAGGAAGCTCTGGCTGAAAGCGAGCAGAAATACCGTGATTTTTACGAACAGGCCTCCGAAGGAATTATCATAAACGACAGTCAGGGACATATTCTTGATGTCAATCCCAGAATACTGAAAATGCTCGGTTATAATTCGGATGAGATTCGCGGGCTTCACTCAAGAGATATTGTTCATCCCGATGATGCCGAAGCCATGTCCGGCACGTTCAGAGATATTCTTGCCGGAAAAACAGTCCGTATGGAACGCCGTTTTCTGAGACGGGACGGAACCGTAATTACTATGGATATAAGCGGAAAAGCCATAGGTAAGAACCGCATTCAGGGAATGATGAGGGATGTGACGGAACGGAAACTCGTGGAAGAAGAACTGATCAGAGCCAGACAGACCGCAGAGGCAGCCAACCGCTCCAAAAGTGAATTTCTGGCAAATATGAGTCATGAAATCCGTACCCCGATGAACGGCGTTATGGGCATGGCCGCGCTGCTGATAAAAACCGATCTGAATCCTGAGCAGCGGGAATATGCCGAGATCATTTACCGAAGCGCGGAACTGCTTCTGACCGTCATCGGCGATATTCTGGATTATTCCAAAATCGAAGCCGGAAAATTAGAACTGGAATGTATCTCTTTTGATCTGAGAAAAACCGTCGAAGATGTGGTGAACATGCAGGCAGTCAAGATTCAGAACAAGGAAATAGAATTAGTCTGCATGATATCTCACGATGTGCCTAACCTGCTTCGCGGTGATCCCGGACGCCTTGCCCAGATATTGATCAATCTCATCGGCAATGCGATGAAATTCACAGAAAAAGGAGAAGTGGCAGTTGAGGCTGCAAAGGAAAAAGAGAGCGAAAGCCATGTCACTCTTCATTTCAGGATCAGAGACAGCGGTATCGGCATTCCCAGGGAGCGGGCAGACCGCCTTTTCAAATCTTTTTCACAGATAGACTCATCAACGACCCGGAAATACGGCGGAACAGGTCTGGGGCTGGCGATTTGCAGACAGTTGGCAGAGATGATGGGCGGGCAGATCGGCATTGAAAGCGAATCCGGAAAAGGCTCGGTTTTCTGGTTTACCGCTGTTCTGGAAAAGCAGGATGCACTGGCACGGACAGAAATATCTGTCCCTGAAGCTGTCCGTCATAAACGGATTCTGATTGCAGACAAAAATGACTCGGTCCGCTACATGATAAACACTTGGCTGAGACATTGGGGCTGTGCCGCGGAAGAAGCGGAAAACGGACTTGCCGCTTTGGAAAAAATACGCAAAGCCTCTGCCGCGGGAGAGCCTTTTGACATGGTTCTGGCTGATATGACGATCCCGGACGGTGGAGCCCTGAGCCGTGCTGTAAAAGAAGACGCGGGACTGAAAAATACAACGACAGTGATGATGACTTATATAGACAGATTCGGCAATATCCGGGATATGAAAGAATACGGTTTTTCAGAATGCCTTTTCAAGCCGGTGACGACGTCGAAACTTTCCGAACTTCTCATAAAAATCGCCGGAACGCGGTCGGAAAGCGTGGAAAAACAGCTTTCCCGAACCGATATATCTCCGATCTCCGAAAACCGGAAAGAGAATTTCCGTATTCTTGTGGCTGAAGATAACCCTGTCAACCAGATGGTTGCGCTGGGGATATTGAAAAATGCCGGATATGCCTGCGGTTCAGCCGCAACCGGCATAGAAGCGGTTAATGCGCTTTCCACAACTCTGTACCATCTGGTGCTGATGGATATTCAGATGCCGGAGATGGACGGCTTTGAAGCAACAAGAATAATCAGGTCCGGGGTACGGGGTCCGGGGTCTGAGGACAGCCCCTCACCCCGCACCTCGAACCTCGTACCCATCATAGCCATGACTGCCCATGCCATGAAAGGAGACCGCGAGCGATGTCTGAAAAGCGGCATGAACGGCTATGTTTCCAAACCGATTCAGATACGGGAATTTCTGGATGCTGTCGAAAAAGAACTTTCCAAAAACAAGACGGTTTTTGTCTGCGAAGCTGAAAAAAAAGAAGCCGGAGCGCAGCCGGATATTTTTGACAGAGAAGAACTGATGGAACGCGTGGGCGGGAATGAAGATATCTGCAAACAGGTCGTAAAATTATTTATGGATAATCTTCCGGAATATATCAGGAAACTGAGAACAGCCCTGCAAAAAAATGATGCCCGTCAGATACAGTTTCAGGCGCATACGGTGAAAGGCATGGCTGCCAATGTTGCGGCACATCGGATGCACAGCATTGCCTCCGAGCTTGAAGATGCCGGAGAAGAGGCTGCATGGGAAAAAATTTCTTTGCTGATCACTGAAATGGAATCGGAATTCAAAAATGTTCTCTCGGCTTTGTTTGATGCAGGTTTGTGGGAAAAGTAGCGGGGTCAGAGGTTAGGGGTGAGAGGTCAGAGGCATCATTTTACCCCTAACCTCTCACCCCTGACCTCATACCCTGAACCTCATTCAAAAGGATTGATGTTATGACAAAAAAGGAAGCGGTTTCTTCATGCAGTGCGGAGGAAGCGGGTGACCCGGTGCTGACAGCGACGCGCCGGTGCAATAAAGACGATCTGCGTACACACATGGCTAATGAACGCACGTTTTTATCCTGGTGCAGAACGAGTATTTCGCTGGTTGTTTTCGGTTTTGTGCTGGGACGGTTTGAAATTCTGCTGCAGATGGGAAAGGAAAACGGTTTTAATACCGGGAATACGCATACTATGACAGATCTGCGGTTAGTTGCCCTGTTCTGTTTTCTTCTGGCAGGCGTCCTTATTCTCATATCGGGATGGCGATTCTTATATGTCAGAAAGAAAATCATGCGGGGAGAAATGAGCATTTCTATTTTTCCCGAACTTATGGTAATTATCTCCATGATCGTTATTATCGCCATGGTGATTGTTCTGATGGTAGGAATATAAAATCCATTCCCCCTGTAACCGCCGGAGTATCACCCGCATCAGCCGTTCATGCCTTACCGGCTTTCGGGCTGATGTTGAGTTCATAATGCGGCAGTCCTGCAGAACTAGTGATGAATTTTATCCAGTTTCTGAGTGAAAATTATTTCATGTCCGATTGCTGCCGGTTCTGGGTCGGGCAAGAAAATAAAACATTCCTTCCGAAACCATGCGATGAACATGCCGGGTTTTATCCACATACAGATAACCCTGTTCCCGAATAGTTTCAAATGCCTGAATGCCGATAGGAAGTTTTCGGAGATTCATCATATTCCTGTCTCTGCAAATATCGGCATAACCTTTATGCCGGCGGTTTTATCCGAATAATCAGCTTCGTATTTACTCCGGTTTTCATCATCAATGTATTCCACAAAAAAAACAAGATAAATTTCCGAAAGTCCCAGCTGCTTTCCGTATCCGGCAGCCTGAATGAGCGCGTCTCTGTAGCCGGATTCATCCGTATAGCTTTTGAGTTCGATCCCATATAAATTTGTTTTATATCTGATAAATATATCTATCTTTCCGTTGCCGGTCGGAAATTCGGGATACACCCTTCCCCCTTTCGGATGCAGGAACTGAAACAAGAGCAAAGAAATTTCTGAAAATATGCCGTTCATCCATTTCTACGGCAATATCTATATCAGAGTCTTCTTGTGCTTCATCTCTGACACAACTTCCGAAAAGTCCGATCTTATTAACGCCGTACTTTTGGCGCATTTCTTCTTTGTGCGCCTTCAGAAAAGCAATGATTTCATTTTTATTCATTGTTCCCCTTTCTGAGCATTTTTTCCTGAATCTTCATAAACCATCTCTGCTGTTCCACCAATCCGCTGGTCAGTCGGGGCTTTCGGTGTTCGCAGGCTGATTGCAGCGTGTTATCCATAACTTCCTGATGCTTGACATATTCGAAAGATTCCGATTCGTGCCGCTTTATCTCTTCCAAAGCGTTTCCTGCTTTTTTCCATGTCTCAATCCATAATCTGATTGTTTTTTCATCCGATTCATTCATCTCATGTCATCTCCGGCAAGAGTCGGTTTTATTTTTTCCCATTCTTTTTCAAGTCTGTTCTCATAAATTCTTTCAAGAAGTTGTCCGAAGTCAATCTGATCCGAAGAAAGCGAAAGAATACCCGAAATATCCCGCAAATGCTTTTCGGAACCGCCTTCCCGATAATATTCCAATTTTCGGATGATAACATATTCCGCAGGCGCCAGCCAAAATGTTTCACCATCTGCTTCGAACGATTTTCTGTTGTTCAACGCCCACAGATGCAGTTTATCCTGACCCGACAGATAAATATCTGCTTTGAATCCGGTTTTATGATGAATCAGATTGAAATGTCCCCGCTGTGAGCGGCTGATTTCCAACCTGATGATTTCGGAAGGCGGACAATAAAACTCTTCTATCGGAAACGCCTCTTCCAATCTTTCCGCATCTTCCGGCTCCAGTTCGATCACCATGTCTATATCATGCGTAAATCTGGGTTCGCCGTAAATGGTACTTGCCACAGAACCCGTTATCATATAACAAACATTCAGGGCATTTAATCGGCGGGTGAAAATTCCGAAAAGATCATGTTCGGGCATAAAGAAAAATCTCCCTGACTTTCTGCAAAATTTCTTCCTCGTTCCATTCCGGGTGCTGTTTCCGCAATCCGGCTGCTTTGAGCTTTCGCGCAGTGTTGCATATATCTGACAATAGTCGAAGCTTTTGTTCAGGCGTCATGGATTGAAAAGATTTTTTCTGTTCGGGATGAAGTTCATTCATGAATAACACACTCCGACTTTGAATCCTGTTGTCGGTCTTTCAGATAACGTGTGATTGATACGTTGAATTTTTCAAAATCTTCAAGATTCTTGTGCAAAATACTCACCACAATATCAGGATCAATCTTATCATAATGATGCACCACATAATTTCTGAATTTTGCCATTTTTTCCAAAGAAATTAACAGTGATCTGCTTAGAATTTTATTTTCGCCAAGAATTCTGAACATATCCGCATAATTTTCCGGTGTTCTGTATTTTTCGTCTGAAATAATATGAGCCGCAATATCCAGACATGTCTCAATCATGATCTGAAGCGTTCTTTCAGCAATTCGCTGTATTTTCCAGTCATTTGAATATTCCGATATTGAAATATCCGAAAACTCTCTGATCTGAATCAGATACTGCTCGAGTTCCGCAATTTTTCTTAACACCAAATGCTTATCCACCATTACAGAAACCGCCTTTCAAGAATCCGATGTTCGAGTTTGGAAAAATCAAAATACGCTCTCATGGTATAAGATTCGTATTTATGCCGAAAAAACGGAGCATTATCTGCCAATATTTTTTTCTGCTTCAATATTTTCATCTGAAGGCTCAGCGGAGCGGTATTCAGGATCACAAGATCAACCTCATCTGTTCCGAGAATATCCGCAAGATCGCCAAGAATTTGAAGTCTTTTTTCAGCGATATTCCTCTTTTTCAGATATATGGCAATATCAACATCGCTTAGCGGCTTGAATGTTTCTGATGCCAGACTGCCGAAAAGATATCCAAAAAGAACATCCTTTCTTGCCTTCAGATATGCTGCGGTCTGAGGAAGAAGCTCTGAAATATTATGGGGTATGGGAATCAGTTTGATCATATTCTGCTCTTACTTTTGTCGCCTGACAAATCCTTCTCAACATAAATATTGCAAGAATATCTCTGGCAATAACTGCTTGCTTGTTTTCCTAAAAAATCTCTGTTCAGAATGCAATTCATCCATGAATAACACATTCCGGTTTTTCAGCTTGCCCCCAAAACCCACCGATACACCGAAAGCATCTTTTCGGCAATCTGTGCTCATCCGAAATTTTGCTCAACAAACAAACGCCCTCTTTTTCCAATAGCATACCGTTCTTTATCTGAAATTGCAACAGCTTCGCGAATCGCAGCAGCGAGAGGTTTCTGCTCCAATATCAATCCGCCAGCCGCAGCGATGCGTTATCAAGCCTTCCCACGGCGTTCCTTTGGTCGTAATCATCTGACTTTGCTCATCAGTAAATCCAAAAGCCCGTCTTCTGTCTGTTCTCCGAACTCATCCCACAATCCGACCAGGGGTCCGTCCAATAAGGCTCTGTCTTTTGTGTCATAATCTTTTTCATTTCCCGCCCATTCCAATCCTGCCTGCGTAAGAAAGCGTTTGGGCCCGCGGCCGAATAATACAAGTCCTGCAACAGTACACAGAGGCTTATCGCCCTGATCCGTCATATATTAGACATTTTCGGAAATAAGAATTATAGTCAGATGGTCGGAGGTTTCCGGCATCTTATAAACCCCTCATTTTCCGGAAAGGATTTAACAGCGTGATATTATTATATGAAAATATAAAAAACAGACCGTCTGGGATCCTCTCTCTGACAGGTCTCACGAAACCCGGATTCGACTCTCTGCTGCCTCTCTTTGAAAAGGCGGAGGATGAATATGTCAGAGAGACATACATAAAAGGTAAAGAACGGGAACGGGCACCCGGCGGAGGACGTAAGCCGAAACTTCGGACTGCCGGAGACAGACTGTTCTTTATCCTTTTTTATCTGAAGACTTATCCGCTTCGGCAGGTCACTGCTGTCCTCTTCGGAATGAGCCTGAGTCAGACAGATAGTCGGATTCACAGGCTTTCGGAGGTTCTGAAAAGGGCTCTCGGCGACGGTCAGTATCTTCCTGAAAGAAATCCTGCCGCTTCGGAAGAGGCTCTGAAAAAATGCCCCGGTCTTTCCTTTGTCATTGACG
>DYRK01000288.1:0-4028 GCA_020718785.1 Desulfatirhabdium butyrativorans
ATCGATTGCGATATCCGTTACTTCCTCCGCAATCTGCATTTATATATACTTTCTTTACGGTCGGATAAGTTGAAATTCCCGTCTCGTACCGCCAATATCGAATAGAATTAACCGCAAATTGGGCTGTATCACTGCTGATTCCGACACTTACCCAGCCTTTATTTTTTAAAATATCGTAAACACCATATGGAGCTGACTTACCTTTTTCTTCATCTGTAAAATCGTATACGTTTACCTCCGGAGCTTCTCCCTTCCTGCGGTATTCTCTTCCATTATTCTTAAAATTCCCGACATTTTCCTTTTTCTTCGTATCAACAGATACGGCCGGCTGTTGCTGTCTTTGAAACTCTTTCGTTTTTCTATTGATATATTGAAATTGCTTATTTCTATCAGGATGCGAACCGCCTTCTTTTGTCTTTTTATTCGCCTGTAAACTGTATCCGAGTTCTGAAAGCAGTTTCCAGACTGTCGGCTGACTGATGCTGTATCCTTTTTTTTGAGTTCTTTTGAAAGATTGAGTGTACTTTTAGATGACCAGCGTAAAGGGCTTTCAGGATCACCACGAGTAAAAGGTTCAATAAGAGACTCCGAATCTTTAATGAGATCTTTTTCTTTGTCCTTTAAATTTTTTCGTCCTCCTCCTCTTTTCCGTAATCTTTCGTCCTCAGGTATCTCCTGATTTTGAAGCTCGAAAATCCCTTTTCTGATAGTCTTATGGTCAATCCCAGTTGCTTTGTTAACTATCGTTATCCCACCCCAACCAATTGTCACAGCCTCTGTTGCCGCCCAAATTCTTCTACTTTTTTCATTCAGATAAAGTGACAGACCTGTATATTTTTCACGAATCACTTCTTCTATAGTTATGTCCATAGAAAAAAGTATACATTATACTCAGATTTTAGGGAAGTTATTTTTTATAGATCACTAAGAAATCAATCGGGGTTGTGCCGACAGCCGGAAGTTATCATGAGCAGGTTATCCTGAACGGCGTTGCAGACAGCCTGCGCCGCTACTCCAGCGAAGTGGTCATGCCGTATGTCAAGGGAGGTGAACGCAAGGTTGATATTGTTGCGAATATAGAACTGCACTCCCAGTATGACGGGGCTGGAATCAACTTCTTGATTGATTGGCCCGGTTTTCTCATCTGGACACCGGCGTGGAATGGATATGTGTACAGGATCAGACACAATTTGAGCGTCCGAATGGAAAATGGCAAGTCGGACACTACTTTTGACACATTCAACATCCCGGTTGATCTTGACGTTCGCCACGCGGCGATGAACCGGACATGGCTGGCCGAGTCCGGCTGGTGGTTTCCATACACAGTCCTTGCCCTTATCGGCGGCATCGTCCACACCGAATATGATCCGAATGTAACACCACTCGAAGCAAAGGAAGTTGCCGCACCTCTTGGAGATTATGTGGCGCAAGAAATAATCCGTCATATTACTGGGGTCAGAACCAAGACAGCAACGGAAAAATCGGCGATCACAACTGATCCTAAGATCACAACTGATCCTAAGACCACCACACTCGACGCCGCACTTCGAGAGTTAAACAAACTCAAAGAAGACGGACTAATCACACAAAAAGAGTTTGAAGCGAAGAAGAAATCTCTTCTTAAAAAGTAATGAACTCCCATCCAGCGTATGAGCCTCGGTTCGCCCGCGGGGCTGGCAAACTCTTTCTGCCGGACGGGATTTGCAACCCTGTCCGGCATCGGAAACACCGCCAAAAGACATGTTCTGAACTGTGTAACAAAATAAATCGTTGGCATTAACAAAAATTATAATTCTTTTTAATCATAAGGAGGGTTTTATCAAATGAATGTCTTGAACAGGCTGATCATTTTGTGTTTTCTGGTAATCTTGTCAGCATCTTATCCGCAGGCAAACAGCGGGCAGATGATTCAGGTAACAGACAACATCATATTGGTCAAAGAATCTGAAATTGAGAGAGATGATAATCGTATCACGATAAAAAATCTCAGCGATACTGATGCAAAGCTGTTAACGGACGATGGAACTTATCTGTATATACCGCAAAACGGCGGGGCGATTCTGAGTTGCTTTTATAGCCCCGAACCTTATCTTCAACTGCTTTTTGACGATAAAAGCAGGGAATATAAATATGATTTGCATCCGACATGCGGGGATAGTTTTGTTATAAAAAATCAGGACAATACGGAGTTTGAAATATGAAAAAAATGCTAATCTGCTGTTTCGTGACAATTTTTTCTCTATCTGTAATCGGCTGTAGCAAAGATGATGACAGAGATACATGGTCTTGCAGAATTCTCTCATCCAGCAATTCATCTGAGGTGGGACTATGCTGGGAAGAAACTTGGTCTGATTCGCTGGATGCTGACAAATGGTGTGAAGCCAAAGTAAAATCAGAGGTCGGTTTCTTCAGCACCAATGTTACCTATAAAATCTCTAACGGCGAATCTTGTCCATAAGAGCCATGCAGGTTGGGTTTCGTTCCTCAACCCAACCTACGCAACTGCATAACATCAGTTGATCATTTAATCATAGTTGATCCGGCAATGATTTTTTCAGGATTGCCGACAAGCAGACATTCGCTTATTTCCCTGCCGACAAGCTTTGTCAGCACAGGTCTCACCTTTTCCAATGAATAATCCAGATCAGATAACTCATGGGTGTCGCTCGCAACGACATGACAGAAGCCTTGTCTGACCAGAGTTTTTGCTTTCCGTTTCATCAGCCAGCCGTATTTTCCGAGAAGACTGCCCGCGTTGATCTGCATAATCATCCCGCTGTTTCTGAAATAGGAAAACAGGGGATTCTTTTTTTCAGACCAGGGATACCGCTCGATATGCGCCAGAACCGGGATTATTCCCTCTGAAAGCAGCTCTGACAGAACCTTTTCAATGCCGAATATGTTGCCGTGAAATTCCAGAAGGATATATCGCCGCTGCTTTCCGAAAAACCATGCCGGGTTATCTTTCAGCAATGCAGGAACATCCGGGGTGTAGAAAATCTCCGCGCCGGATACAAGATCAACAGCGATATTCTCCTGATTTTTCAGTCTCATCAGTTCGTCAAATATCTCCTGAATCTTCCTATCCCGCCCTTTCTGTCCGGCGGTTTTGTTTACATGGGGCGTGAGACAGACTTTGCTGATGCCTGTTTCTGCCAGTTCATGCAGACAGGACAGAGCCTCTTCGTAAGACCGGGGCCCGTCGTCTATGATCGGCAATATGTGGGTATGGATATCAATCATAAGTTGAAATTGAGAAGTGAGAAATGAGAAATGCCATTTTATTAAATAGGGTCACTTCTCAGTACAGCAAGCCAATCTCCCTTTATTTTCAGACATTTTTCCGCGTCCGCTCCTAAAATATGCAATAACTTGCTTTTATAAGGGAAAAAATTGACATGTTCATCGAGAGTGAAGAAATACTCTCTCTGACAGGGAACAACGATAATGACTTTGTTTCTTGCCACGCGTTTCAGTTCCGCAACAGCTTTTCCGATTTCAACAATGTGCTCCAATGTATGGCAGCACGTCACAACATCAAAAGACCGATCCGGAAAAGGCAGATTCTCCGCAGAAGCTGACAGGTATTCATATTCATCGCAGGAAGGCTGATCGAAGATATCGCAGCCGGTCAGCCGTATTTCCGGATATCTGTGTCTGAGCATTTTAAGCAGAAATCCTTTGCCGCATCCCGCATCCAGAACCGAGGCCGTATCTGCCTGTATTATTTCATTTGCTATGATATCAAGACTCTCACGATTGATATCCGTGGGTCTGTTTCTTGAAAGAGAATCCAGTCCCGAGTAAAAGGTTCTGTACTCGGTCCCGGAAAAATTATAAACGGCTGTTTTATAATTCATAACGGTCTTTATATCTTTGCATCGGTAAGCAAAGCAGTAAAACGGAAACATAAAGACACGGTTATCTCTTATGAACGGCGGAATCAGTTCATCGAGAACGAATCGGATGGTATTGGTGATGTTTCTGTTCATAATGTTCACGGACAGGCTAATAAAAAAAACGTGCTG
>DYRK01000288.1:4128-7490 GCA_020718785.1 Desulfatirhabdium butyrativorans
ATGTTCACGGACAGGCTAATAAAAAAAACGTGCTGCCCCCGGTATCCAGAAAAAGATTGCCGGGACCGCTTTCAATGTTGTCTGGTTAAGCATTGTGACAAAGGTGGAAAAACTCATCAGCACCATATTCAGGAAAATGAAAACAATAAAATAGGCATTGAAAATTTTATTGTTTTCATCAAATATCAATCGGATGATATACGCGACGGTAATATAAATTATCGGGAAGATGGGAAGGTTATGGCGCAGAATCCAATAGCCGTTTGAATACGCATTCATAATATTGAACGCGAAGGCAGAGACAATAAGGGAAATATTGACAGCAGCCAGAATTCTGATATTGAAAGGGGCATCACGGAATGTTTTCGGATTTCGGATCAGTCCGGCCCCATATTTTGTTATACCGTAAAGATAGACAATAAACAAAGGGCATATTGCGGTGAAATAGAGCCATACATGATACCAATGCCTTTTTGAAATGCTTTTCAGATACGGCGAACTGAATGACTGCCCTCCGATGCTGCCGAAAAATTCATGAGGGATCAGGCTGCCTAATCTGAAAATGATATAAAACCACCATGCAAAACCTGCAAACAGAATCCCTATATACAGCAGGACTGCTTTGCGGTTCCGCAGGTCCCTGTCGGCAGCAATAAAAGATAAGGGAACAAGAATATAGACCGGCGCTGTGAACTTGACCAGCATTGCCGAGGCAAATCCCGCGGCTGACAGAAAAAGGAACCCGTTTTGCGAAGGATTTTCATGAAAGCAGATATAGCACCATATCCCGGCAAGCATAAGAACCGTGCAGGGGAAATCCAGATGAATAAGATTGCTCTCCAGGTTGAAGACAGGGCATAATGCCCAGAGAACTGTTGCCATATATGCACTTCTGCTTCCGGCAAGCTTCGAAGAAATATTGTAAACAAGAAAAAATGAAAGGAAAATAAAACCGAAATTGACAAGTTTGGCCGCTGCTTCCGGGGGCAGCCCGACGGATAATATCTTTATCATGTAAGGTATAAGGGGCGGATGATGAAATACAGGCGAGCTGTAAACATTGTGCAGGAGTTCACGTTCGAACAGAGACCCCTTCAAGGAGTAATTGTCAAAGAGCCAGCCCATGTTCTGAGCCAGATAAAGATATACGCCTTCATCCCAGTCGGTCGGCGTGCGGGTAAAAAAGGAGGCTTTCATCAGCAGAATAAACAGCACGAGGGCAATATAAAAATGCCGTCTGCCGATCAGAAATATTTTTTCATCTGTCATGGCATCTTATCCTCTTTTCTTTCCGTACAGGCATTCTCATGACTCACAGTATCCGCAGAAGTTCCTTTCCTGCTGACGATATAAGACGGACGAGACTTTACTTCATCATAAATTTGAGCGATATATATACCTATTAGTCCGATGCTGAACATCAGCGCGCTGCCGATAAATAGAATCAAAAGGATAACTGTTGCAAAACCGTCAACCGCATTGCCGGACAGTTTGTCGAACAAGGCTTTGCCTCCGAAAACCATACTCAGCAGGAAGGTCAGAAGACCGCAGCCTGAAATGATATGCAAAGGAAATGAAGTAAATGAGACAATAGCAGATACCGCATACCTTGCCAGTCTGAAAAGCGACCATGAGGTATTCCCTCCGGACCTTTCAGGCACGTCGAAATAAATCTGTGCAGACGAATATCCCATCCATCGGATCAGTCCCCGGAAAAACCGTGTGTGCTCGGGCAGACGGCAGTATTCTGCGACTACCTTTCTGTCAAGCAGTTTGAAATCCGACTGATCTCTGATCGCCAGACCTGTGGGAAGTTCGAAAACTATGAAAAAGAAATTTCTTAAAACAGCCTGTATGAATGTCTTATTTTCACAGCCTGTTTTACTGCATTCGACGACATCGGCGCCCTGTTTCCAAAGCTCTATCATCTGCGGCAAAAGCCTCGGCGGATGTTGCAGATCGCTGTCCATGACGATCACCGCATCGCCGGAAGCATAATCCAGACCGGCTTTGATTGCAGCCTCTTTGCCGAAATTACGGTTCAGGGACAGAATATCTATGTCCTTTTCCGAAACAGACAGCTCATAAACAAGTTCCGCTGTGTTATCTGAGGAACCGTCGTTGACAACTAATATTCTGACGGAAACGTCTGCTGTATCACGGGCATATTTCAATATTTCTTTTAAATTTTCCTGAATTGACCGTGCCTCGTTATAGACGGGAATAACAATTGTGACAGAGCGCATATTATAAATTGGGAAGTGAGAAATGAGAAATATTTTTTACTTTTCAATTCTCACTTCCTCTTCTCCCAAAGAAGTATCCGCGATCACATTTATGGAATCCGGATGAAACTCCGATTTCAATATCTCGATATTTCTGTTACGCAGCCCTCTCATTTTTGAGATGCTCCTCGGATTAACCCTTAACGAGACTGTTCTGTGTGCAATATCTCCTGCTTCACGGAGCAGGGATGATGCCATATCTGAAAATATCTCCGAAAATACCAGATGACCGAAAGCCGGATGATAGGGACCTGCAACGAGCGATATGCCCTTGTCAAGGTCTTCGGATGCCTGAAGTCCCATGCGGATCACGGGAATTCCCTTTTCCCTGAACAGGAAATAAATTTTTTTGACAAGGGTGACAGCGGCTTCAAGCGACAGCGGCTGATATTTTCCCTCATCATACCATCGGGCAAGCAGACTGTCCTTGACCACTGCTGTAGGATAAATTCTGACAAAATCAGGAGCAAGGTCTGCAATTTTCCGGGCCGAGTCAATATCTTTGTCCTCATCGCTGCCCGGAAGCGCGGTCATCATCTGCATTCCTACAGTGTAGCCCCGTGCTTTCAGGTATTTTGCAGCTTTTTCCGTATCTGCCGCGGTATGCCCGCGCCTTGCCGCGGTCAAAACCCCATCATCCATGGACTGTACCCCGATCTCGACGGTCGAAACCGGAAAACTGCTCACCATGTCCAATCGCTCATGCGTTACCGTATCGGGCCGTGTGGAAAAGCGGATGCTGTCAACAGTTCCGGCTTTTACAAACTGATCTGCCTCGCGCAGAAGCATCAGGATGTCGTCATTTTGCAGCCCGAGAAAATTTCCGCCGTAATATGCGATCTGAACCGGTTTCCGCTGCTGTCCGTTATAACGCAGATATCCGTTGACGAGGATTCTGAGGTGTTCCGGAGAAATGATCCTGCGCTTTACGCCGGTAATCGCCGCCTGATTGCAGAAGGCACACTGAAAGCGGCATCCTGCATGTGGAATAAAAACCGGAATGATAAAGGGTTTTTTCATACTATTCCCTTACTTAAAAGATTTTAGTTGACTTTTTTATCAAAAAATAATATAAAT
>DYRK01001013.1 GCA_020718785.1 Desulfatirhabdium butyrativorans
AAGTCCCCGCAGACAGATACATGGGAAGTCCCGAAATGCTGGTCAGAAAGGGAACGAGCAGAAATCCGCCGCCCACGCCGATAAACGCCGCAATTGCAGAAATGACAAATCCGCCGAGTACCGGATAAATCGGATTGAATGAAAATTCCACGCCGTAAAATGTGAAGCTGAATTTTTTGAGAGTGATACTCTGAACTTTCACACCTAATTGGCTCGTGTCAATATTTTCACCGCTTTTCATCCGCTTCATGGTGGATTCGAAAGCTTCTGCCGCCTGCTTTGCCTTTTTCTTGCTTGCCTGACCTTTGGGCGTGGTTTCATACAGCATCCATATTCCGAGAAGAAGCACAAAAAGACCGAAATATCCGGTATATGCCTTGAAGGTTACTTTTCCGGCGGTCAGCGTCGGCACAATATAGCTTCCGAACATTGAACCGGCAGCCAGTGCGATTCCGAGCGGAAGAACCAGCCGCCCCATTTTATAATAATTGACTGATGAAATCAGTGCGCTGAGTCCTACAAGAAACTGATTCGACACGCGTACCGAGTCTGTGATGACCTTGTTGAGCATGGGCGAGGTATCTTTGAACTGCCCCGCGTATTTTCCGATTCCGAATACCGTGATATGTCCGACGCCTGCCATCACGCCCCCGAATGCGCCGACTGTGGAGAAAATCCAGCCCACCCATATTGCCCATGCAAAGGCAAGGGTAAGGTTTACCTGAATACCGCCCGGGATGCCGAGAAAGCCCGGTGCAGCCTGAGGATCGATCTGCCCCTTGTCTTTGCCTGCCGGGGCTTTGGAAATGGCTTCCTGAAGTTTGTCGGCATAAGCAGTTCCCGCGGATATGAGCGGGCTTATGACAAAAAAAGATACAAGACATACAGCAAAAAAGAGTTTCAATTTTCGATTCATCTATTGTCCTCCTTAAAATAAAAAAATTTGATTTTGACTCTGATTCTTTTCAGTTTCAGTAGATCGAAAATGCCTCCCTGCCGCTCCCGGCGGATTGACGGTCATTTTTATCCTTCGGCGCCGGAAATGCTTGGGATTTGCCAATCCCAGGCGAGCATTTCGGGAAAATTTTCGATCTGCTGAGTTTATCCGACAGCGTATATTTTTTTTATCACCTCCTGCATCACCGCATTTATTTCCTGACACTCTATAAAGCAATCCCTGTGCCATAATCCGTATTGCGCTGCGATTCCGCGGCGCATATCAGTGATATATTTTCATTTTATCTTATCAAATCAAAAGGATAAAAAAATAATATTCTGCTGAAAAGAATCTCAGGCAGCCCGGGTCATGCCGGATAAACCCGAGGGTTTTTTGCAGTAAAAAATTGGCATGTCCGATGATTATATTCAAATATTTTTTAATTTCAATATAATACCGATATGCAATAAAAAACGTGCGGTGCAATAAAAAACGTGCATATTATTGCTTTTTCTCGTTCCCAAGCCCCGGCTTGGGAACGCACTTGCCGGGGAAACCCCGGCTTCCCGTGACGGGAGACGACCCGAAGCCGGGGCTTCGGGCGCAGATGC
>DYRK01001014.1 GCA_020718785.1 Desulfatirhabdium butyrativorans
AGACGCTCCATTGAGTTTTCAAAGGAGTGGGAAAACGCCAAAAGCGAAGACTCGGAGGCCAAGTCTTTTTGGGACTCCTTCTTCAATGTCTTCGGCATCCCCCGCCGCAGAGTCGCCGCCTTCGAGGAACCCGTCAGAAAGCTCGACGACAGATACGGTTTCATGGATTTATTCTGGAAGGGAACCCTACTTGTCGAACATAAATCCAAGGGGAAAGACCTCGACAAGGCGTATTCGCAGGCGATGGATTATTTCGCCGGACTCAAAAACTATGAACTGCCAAAATACGTCCTCGTATCCGATTTCGAGCGCTTCCGCCTTCATGACCTCGATGAAAAGAAGGAATATGAATTCAAACTGTCGGAACTGCACGACAATGTGCATCTCTTCGGCTTCATGGCCGGATACACAAAGAAGACATATAAGGCGGAAGATCCGGCCAACATAAAAGCCGCCGAGCTGATGGGAAAGATACACGACCATCTGTTTGATGCCGGATATACCGGACACCCTCTTGAAATGTTTCTTGTTCGAACGCTCTTCTGCCTCTTTGCGGACGATACCGGAATTTTTGAGAAGAACAGTTTCTGCGATTATGTCGAGAACAGGACATCCGAAGATGGCTCAGATATCGGAATGCATATGGCGCGTCTGTTCCAAGTGCTGAACACTCCGATTGAGAAGAGAGGCAAGAACATTGACGAATCGCTCAATGCGTTCCCATACATAAACGGGAAACTTTTTCAGGAACAGCTTCCTTTTGCCGACTTCAGCGCCGAGATGCGCAGTTCATTGCTCGAGGCCTGCTATTTCGAGTGGAGCAGAATATCACCGGCGATATTCGGGTCATTGTTTCAATCCGTCATGGAGCCAAAGGAGCGCCGCGAGATTGGAGCGCACTACACTTCGGAAGAGAATATTCTCAAACTGATCAGACCGCTTTTCCTTGACGAACTCCAAGAGGAGCTGAGGAGAATAAATGACTTGAAGCGGGGCAAAAAAGCACAGCTTGAGGACTTTCACAAGAAACTCTCCGAACTTAAGTTCCTCGATCCCGCCTGCGGATGCGGTAATTTTCTGATTGTAGCATACCGCGAACTGCGTCTGCTCGAAATCGAAATCATCAAGGAACTCCATAAGGACTCGGCACTTGACATCGGATATTTTTGCAGGATAAATGTTGATCAGATGTATGGAATCGAAATCGAAGAGTTCCCTGCGAGAATCGCAGAAGTTGCGATGTGGCTTGTGGATCATCAGATGAATGTCAGATTGTCGGAGGAGTTCGGAATGTATTATGTGCGCCTGCCCCTCAGCAAAGCGGCGAAGATCTTCCACGGAAACGCCCTGCGGATAGACTGGAAGCACCTGATGCACGGGTCATATTTCGATGCCACCGCCGACATATTGAATGTGCAGATTGTAAAAGAAGCTCTGCCGCACTACGACACGATGAATATCTCCGCAAAGAAACTGAATATCCTGGATGATGAGGAGATACGCAGTAGCCAAACTGCACTGCACACAAAATTTGACTACATCCT
>DYRK01001015.1 GCA_020718785.1 Desulfatirhabdium butyrativorans
CTCTTACTGTAAACAAAAATTTATTTAGTTGTACTAATTTTTAAACACCTTCTAGTAAAGCCGGACGGAACAGTAATGAACGGGAATACACGGATATTGATTTTGGAAGAACGCGGATTCGATGTGAACTCGCTTCCGAGGGATTGTTTCTGATAACCGGACATCGGAAGGTTTTCTGTCCATATTGTTTGAGCAGAATTATAAAATCTTTCCGATGTCTGTTAAAAATAACACAAAAGGATTTTTTATGAAACCGGATAAAGCAGCATCTCTGTTTTCTTCTCTCACATCTGAAGAAAAGATTTCCGCCCTTATCAGCCTGGCTTCATATCTGACTGTCTGGGCCAGGGATACCTATGCAGTCGGAACTGACGCTGTCGCTGAACCCGAACGGCTGCGCCTGCACAATGAAATTCAGCATAGGGTGATCGGCCAGTTGCACAAAATATTCGTTGATGATGAAAAACGCTATCCTGACGCTGTTTTCTTCAGCATCATATTTGAGATGGCAGAACATGCCGGTATTCTTTCCAAAGTGAATTCCATTCTTGATAACCTGTCGCGCAGATAAACCGAATCTGTCCGGCATGAGCATGTACGCCGAAATAATCTGACGGCATACAAGGTGCCGATACGCTGAAAGCTGTTGCGGATGCTTCCGGAAATGTGGTAAAGCGTATTAAATACGACACCTTCGGGAATGTTCTCAACGAGAGCAATCCGGCGTTTGCAGTGCCGTTCGGCTTTGCGGGAGGATTGTACGACAGGGATACGAAGCTTGTCCGCTTCGGCTACAGGGACTACGATCCGGAAACCGGCAGATGGACAGCAAAGGATCCGATAGGATTTTCCGGAGGCGATACCGATCTGTACGGATATTGTCTGAATGACCCGGTGAATCTGTATGATCCGGCAGGATTGTGGACGGTTATGGGCGGACTGGGAGCAAGAGTAACGCTTCCCGGGATCGGTGCCGAAGGCGGTTTTTTTGACGTCCGGGGAAGCGAAAAATGCGAAGACGGGAAAAAGGTTATACGTGAAAGCACAATGCTTTATGCCGAAATTTTTGCGGCAGGCGGCCTGTCTTTCGGAAAAGGACTGTGGGGAGGAATCTGGACCGGCGATGTTTCCGAACTGTTTAATGCCGCAGAAATCGGGCTGGACCTGCCTCTCGGATTCAGCATATCATTTCTTTTTGATGAGTCTATGAACTGGGGCATTACAGTAGGCACTCCTTCAGAGGGTGCAGGAGCGTTCGGGAAAATCAAACCGCTGCATAAACGGCTGGAAATCATCCTTTCAGACAACATGCCGTGCGCCTGCGGAATGTAAGGACTTTACTTAAGGAGGCTTTTTATGACTGTTCACGTCAGCGATGCTCCGCTGGCGGCCGCTTTTATTGTATGCTGTGTGTGGCTGTTCAGAGTTCCGTTCAGATTTGAGGCGAAAAGAGACGGAGTATCCGATCCGGGTGATGATTTTTATAAAGATACGTTTGATGTGAAATGAATTGTGTACATAAAAATTCAAATCGGATAATATTG
>DYRK01000289.1:0-2309 GCA_020718785.1 Desulfatirhabdium butyrativorans
ACTGTATCGGATTCATTGATTCTGCTTGACATAGGCTTTGATTGTTTAATATAGTGAAAGAACTGATGTGGATATGCGGATATTTTAAGATTCGGAAGAATGGAAGATTAACCCCTGATTTAAAAGTTTTTAAAGGAGACCAAGAAAAACATGGCTAACAAATACGATGAAGCGTATCAGCAGTCTATCAATGACCCCAACGGGTTCTGGGGAAAAGCCGCGGAAGATTGTCACTGGTATAAAAAATGGGACAAAGTCCTTGACGATTCCAACAAACCTTTTTACCGCTGGTTTACAGGCGGAGAACTGAATACCTGTTACAACGCTCTGGATTATCACATCGAAAACGGCAGAGGTCAGCAGGTCGCTCTGATTTATGACAGCCCCGTGACAGACACCGTAAAGAAATACACCTATACCCAGTTGAGGGACGAAGTCGCCAAATTTGCCGGTGTGCTGCTCGATCAGGGAGTGAAAAAAGGGGATCGGGTCATCGTCTATATGCCGATGATTCCCGAGGCTGCGATTGCAATGCTCGCTTGCGCGCGTATCGGCGCGGTTCATTCGGTAGTGTTCGGCGGATTTGCAGCCAAAGAACTGGCAACCCGTATCAATGATGCCAAGCCAAAGGTTATGATATCGGCATCCTGCGGCATTGAGGTCAAAAAAGTCATTCCTTACAAACCGCTGCTTGACGGCGCCATCGAAATGTCGGCATCAAAACCCGAAAAATGTATTATTTTCCAGCGTCCTCAGGCAAAAGCCGCGCTGATTCCGGGCCGCGATATTGACTGGAACGAGGCAATGGCAAAAGCCAAACCCGCGGACTGCGTGAAAGTTGCAGCAACGGATCCGCTTTACATTCTTTACACCTCCGGCACAACGGGCCAGCCCAAAGGCGTTGTGCGGGATAACGGCGGTCATGTGGTTGCCCTGAAATGGACCATGAAAGCCATTTACGACATAGACGCGGGCGATGTGTTCTGGGCAGCTTCGGACGTGGGCTGGGTGGTGGGACATTCCTACATTGTCTATGCCCCGCTCTTCAAAGGCGCGACCACGATTCTGTTCGAAGGCAAACCGGTCGGAACTCCTGATGCCGGTGTGTTCTGGCGCGTCATTTCCCAGCACAAGGTCAAGAGTATGTTCACCGCGCCCACAGCATTCCGCGCTATCAAACGGGATGACCCCAAAGGCGAGTTCATCAAAAAGTATGACCTGTCCAACTTCAAAATCCTTTTCCTTGCCGGAGAACGCTCCGATCCGGATACCATTCAATGGTCGGAAAGGAATCTCAATGTTTCGGTCATTGACCATTGGTGGCAGACGGAAACCGGCTGGGCAATCTGCGCCAACTGTATGGGTCTGCATCACTTCCCGGTAACTTACGGTTCACCCACAAAAGCCGCGCCAGGCTGGAATGTTCAGGTTCTCGATGCCAACTGCAAGCAGGTAAAAGCGGGGGAAATCGGCGCATTGGTGGTCAAACTGCCGCTGCCTCCGGGAACTCTTCCCACGCTTTGGCAGAACGACGCGGGCTACAAGAAATCCTATCTCGAGGAATTTCCGGGATATTACAAGACTGCGGATGCCGGTTACATTGATGAAAGAGGGTATGTTTATGTCATGTCGCGTACCGACGATATTATCAATGTCGCGGGGCATCGTCTTTCCACCGGCGCGATGGAAGAAGTCCTGTCCGATCATCCCGATGTGGCGGAATGCGCGGTTCTCGGTGTCGAAGATCAGCTCAAAGGACAGGTTCCCGTAGGCTTCGTGGTTCTTAAAGCCGGCGTTACCCGTTCCAATGAGGAAATCATCAAAGACGTTGTAAATATGGTAAGGGACCGCATCGGTCCCGTGGCTGCGTTCAAGACCGCCACAGTGGTCAAACGCCTTCCGAAAACACGTTCCGGGAAAATCCTGAGAGGCACAATTCAGAAGATTGCGGACAACAAGGAATACAATGTCCCTGCAACTATTGACGATCCCTCAACCCTCGGAGAAATGGAAGAAGCTTTGATCAAGATCGGCTATGCAAAGGGAAGAAAATAACCCCTGCCGACGGTCTTTTTTTGTAGAGACGCACAGCCGTGCGTCTCTACTCGTATGTTCCATAAATATATACGGATTTCCTGCCGGTAGGGGCGAATAATTATTCGCCCCTACCGGCACATTTTTTCCTTCCGCTCCGCAACCCCTGCTATGAAAAAAAATACACTGTTTTTGATCCTTTTAATCTGCGCTATGCTATTATGTCCGATGATATCGGCATTTTCTTACGAGGATGAGGACTTAAAAAAATTAGA
>DYRK01000289.1:2409-7460 GCA_020718785.1 Desulfatirhabdium butyrativorans
TTCAGGAAGCTGTTCTTGCCGGAGCAGACCTTTTTCAGGCAATGATTCAGGGAAGCGATCTCCGGAAAGCCGATCTTCAGGGCGCAAATCTCGAAGGCGCAAGCCTGATGAATGCCCGGCTCGGAGGTGCCGACCTCCGAAAAGCCTGCCTCCGGAATGCCGAACTCATAAATGCCGATCTTTCCGGAGCCGATCTTTCCGGAGCCGATCTCAATGCCGCGAATCTGCTGAGAGCCGATTTTAAAGGCGCAGTTCTCAGAGGAGCCGATTTTTACAAAGCCCGTTTCAAAGTAAACTATTCACCGCCGCCGAATACGGATAATACCTCTGCTTTTCCGAAAGATTGGCAAAGCGAAGACATGAGCTTTTTCAAGGACGCGGATCTCGAGGGGGCAACATGGGTAAACGGCAGAAAGTGCGGAAAAGGCTCAATCGGAAAGTGTAACCAGTAGCAGGTTGCAGGTAACAAGTAGCCTGCAACCTGCAACCTGAAACCTGCAACCTGCAACCTTAAAAATATTATGATTACAGAAATTCTTTCAACAGGTGACGAAGTCCGCTCCGGCGCGATAGCAGACAGCAATGCTGCTTATATCTCGCAGAGGATAGAAGGCGAAGCCGGACTTCCGGTGAGCCGGCACAGTTGCGTCGGCGATGATATTAAAGATATTGCAGGTATTCTCAGGGAAATCGGCACGCGTGCAGATATTGCTTTGGTTACAGGGGGACTTGGACCTACAAGCGATGATATGACCGCAGAAGCCGCAGCCCTTGCCGCGGGAGTCAATCTGATTTTGAATGAAACTGCGCTCGGTCAGATGGAGGCTTTTTTCAAGATGCGGAATTATACCCTGAATTCCTCGAACCGGAAACAGGCAATCTTGCCGGAAGGCGCGGAAGTGCTTTACAATCCTGTGGGAACAGCCCCGGGCTTTGCGCTGAAGATCGGCAAATGTCTCTTTTTCTTTATGCCGGGCGTGCCTTCTGAAATGAAAAAAATGCTTGCAGACAGAGTGCTGCCGAAGATTGCAGAACTTCAGGGAAAGCAGAGACATTTCTGTGTGGTGAAAACGCTTTCCACCTTCGGTCTGCCCGAATCTACGGTAGGAGAACGTCTCGCCGGGCTGACAGAAGCGGTTCCGGAAATACGGCTCGGTCTGCGCGCGCTTTTCCCGGAAATTCAGATCAAACTTTATATTGAGGGAGACAATCAATCTCTTATTGACTCTCGCATTGAAAAAGCTGTTCAATGGATATTGAAGGAAATTGGAGATAAAGTCATTTCCTTGGACGGCAGTTCTATGGAAGCAGTTATCGGCAAGCTTTTGAAAGAGAAAAACGCAACGCTGTCCGTAGCCGAAAGCTGTACCGGCGGACTGATTTCTCACCGCCTGACCGATGTTGCCGGAAGCTCGGATTATTTTCTCTTCTCCGGCGTGACTTATTCGAATGAGGCTAAGATAAAGGTTTTGGGCGTGTCGCCGGATACCTTGAGACAGCACGGCGCGGTTCATGAAGAAACCGCAAGGTCAATGGCTCTGGGAGTAAAGCGTCTGACAGGTTCGACTTACGGACTTTCGACGAGCGGCATTGCGGGACCCGGCGGAGGCACAGCGGAAAAGCCGGTAGGAACTGTATGTATAGGTCTGGCGACGCCCCGGGAAGTCATTGCCCGCAGATTTCACTTTTCTTTCGGCATAAGAGACATGAATAAGACAATCTTTGCAGTAACGGCAATGGAACTGCTGCGACGGGAATTGAAAAGTGAGAATTGAGAATTGAAAAGTGAGAATTGAGAGATTTTCATTTCTCACTCCTCACTTCTCACTTAAAACATGGGAAGTTAAAGATCATGAATCGTTTTGCCTATCTTACATCGGGTTTTGCCGTGAAAACGCTTTCCAGACTTTCAAAAGCCAGAATTTTTCTTCACGGCGAAAAGAATATTCCGGAAGGTTCGATCATCTTTGTCATCAACCATTTCACGAGACTCGAAACCCTTCTGATGCCGTATTATATCTACCATCTGACCGGCACTGCGGTCTGGTCCCTTGCGGATTATACATTTTTCAAAGGATCATTGGGCGTTTATCTCGACAAAGTGGGTGCAGTTTCCACAAAAAATCCGGATCGGGACCGAATCATTGTAAAAAGCCTGCTGACCGGCGAAGCCAACTGGATTATTTTTCCCGAAGGCAGCATGGTCAAGTCAAAAAAAATATTTGAAAAAGGGCAGTTCATGGTTTCTTCATCCGGAGACAAACGTCCGCCCCATACCGGAGCGGCAACGCTCGCGCTCCGCACCGAATTCTACCGGCAGCGGCTCAGGACCATGTCCTCGGAATCCCCTGAAGAATCCGGGCGTCTGCTTGAACTTTTCGGGATAGATGCAGTTGAGCCGGTGATCGCAAAAAGCACTTATATTGTTCCGGTCAACATTACTTATTATCCTGTGAGAGCGAGAGAGAATATCCTCAACAAACTTGCCGAAAATCTGGTTGAAGATGTGCCGGAGCGCGTCACCGAGGAAATCATGATCGAGGGAACCATGCTGCTTTCCGGCGTGGATGCAGACATCCGGTTCGGCGAACCGATCCGTATCAGCGATTTTTTCTGCGACACGGCTGTCGAGCAGGATATTTCCTCTACCTGCGAAATCAATTTCGATGATCCCATTCCCTCGAAACAGACCTTGCAGAAAACAGCACTGGCAATTATGCAGCGGTATATGAAAGAAATTTACAGCATGACTACTGTAAATCACGACCATCTCTTTGCCTGTATTCTCAAGCTTATGCCTTTCAGACATATAGATGAGGATGATCTGAGACGCAGAGTCTTTCTTGCCGCAAGCCTCGAACTCAAAAAAACCGGTGTGTATCACCATACCAGCCTCGGTGCAGATCAGGTTCATCTGCTCACAGATGACCGCTACGGCAAATTCAGAGAATTTATAACTCTTGCACTGGAAAAAGGTGCTGTGAAAAAAGAAGGAAACACGCTGATAAGAGAGTCATCTGTATTTTCCGCTCCATTTGAATTTCATAGGATGA
This sequence comes from Desulfatirhabdium butyrativorans, assembly GCA_020718785.1. Lineage (GTDB taxonomy): Bacteria > Desulfobacterota > Desulfobacteria > Desulfobacterales > DYRK01 > DYRK01. The sequence continues at coordinate 5,463 of DYRK01000289.1, forward strand.
GGATTGACAACCCGATTTCGGTCATGGCAAACGAAGTGGAACCTTTGGCATCTCTTCAGAATGCCCTGCGCCGTCTTGCATGGCAGCCTGCTTTCCGTATAAAGCAGAAAGTTCTGAACTGGCTGGAAGCCAGAGAACTCGGCGATTTCGGAAAAGATTACAAAGCATTTTATATCGAGGGAGAGTCAAAGCCCAAAGATGTGGGCAGACCCTTTCTGCTCCGGGGAGCATCCAAAGATACGGGAGTGCTGCTGATTCACGGATATATGGCTGCGCCGCCCGAAATAAAGGAACTGGCAGAATATCTCGCCCGCCGTGGACTGTGGGTCTGCTGTCCACGTTTGAAAGGACACGGCACATCTCCCGAAGACCTTGCCATAAGGACGCATAAAGACTGGATAGAATCAGTGGACGCAGGTTATGCCATTATCCGCACAATATGCAGGCAGGTAGTGATAGGCGGTTTTTCCACAGGAGCCGCACTTGCCCTTGATCTTGCCGCAAGGCTGGGCCCGGAAGCAAAAGGAGTTTTTGCGGTCTCGCCTCCGCTGAAACTTCAGGATTTTGCAGCAAAATTTGCTCCCGCGGTGGATACATGGAACCGCCTGATGAAAAAAGTCCGTCTCGGGGGAGTCAGGGAATTTGTTGAAAATCATCCTGAAAATCCTCATATCAATTACTCCCGGAATCCGATTTCAGGAGTAAAGGAAATAGAGCGGCTCATGGATATGGTTGAACCTCGGCTTTCCGGCATAGAGGTTCCGGCTCTGATTGTGCAGTCATATAAAGACCCTGTGGTCAACTACAAAGGATCAAAGCGGATATTCGAACTTCTGGGGTCTCAGGACAAACAATATGTTCTGTTTAATTTCGAACGCCACGGCATTCTTCTCGGAGAGGGATCATACCGGGTTCATGAGACAATCTGGAATTTTATAAAATATCTGTGAACCCTTGTCTGAACCCTGATTCAAGGATTAAAGGATTTTCATGATTGCTGTCAAGTCCAGTCTTCGTAGGGACACGCCGGCGGCGTGTCCCCGGACGGAACAGCAATCATGTCAATCCTGAAATCCTTGAATCAGGGTTCAGACCGGGAGAATGTCTGAACCCTGATTCAAGGATCAGCCGATCCTTTCGATTTCTGTGTCACTGTTCCGGTTTTGAATATTCAAACCCGGAATGTTATAAAACAACAGGAAGTTATAAAAGGAGGAAACAATTATGAAAAAGAAATCGTTACACCTTCATTGCCTGATCATTCTTTTTGTTTTTACGGGAATGATGTCTCAGCCCTGTTTTTCGGCAGGGGAAGAATTTCTTGCAGCGATGAGCGACTGGCCGCCTCATATTATTTTCAATGCCGAGGGAACCGAAGCCGGCGGCATTGATGTCGAGATTCTGAAAGAACTGGCGAAACGGGCAAATTTCAGACTCAGATGTGAAAGATACCCGTTCAAGCGATGCCTCATGATGCTGGAAGAAGGAAAAGCAGACATCGTATGCAGCCTTCTGAAGCGGCCCGAACGGGAGCAGTTTCTCACTTTTATCGAACCTCCGTATTTTACAGACTCTGCGAAAGTGTTTTATCTTCAGAAAGGAAAAGGATCGCTGATCCGAAAACATGAAGACCTCTGTAATCTGAACATCGGAGTGACTTTGGGCTTCAAATATTTCCCTCTTTTTGAGGATGATCCGAAAATCAGAAAACGTGTTGCGGAGACTAATGCTGATCTCCCGAAAATGCTGGCAAAGGGGCGGGTTGACGCATTCATAGAAACAGAAACTGTCGGAGATTCTCTTATTGTCAACGAAGGATTTAAAGGACAGTTTGAGAAGGCGGCGTTCAGGTATTACATTTTTTACCGATCAGGATAGAATACTATAGTATTTGATACTGTGAAATACCGTACATGGAGATCGGAATGAAAATAACAAGATCGTCAAAAACAACGATAAAATTTGCAACGGCGAAAAAACAGGAAATACTGAATGAAA
>DYRK01000290.1:0-4476 GCA_020718785.1 Desulfatirhabdium butyrativorans
GCAGGACGATTTTGCAAATCGCCCTGTTGATAAAACGACTAAAACGATTTGGAAAATCGTTTTACGGCAGATACAGCAGGAGTTACGCAGCTGCATGATTTTTAACCGCTGACGGACGCTGATAAACGCCAATTAATCAAGAAGATAAATTCAAATGAGTAAGTCATAAAACCGATTAAAACGATTTGCGTCTGTTTTAAGCTTGGTCGTTTTACGAAAGAAGAGATGAATCACCGGAAAATCATCATGTCTCCCGCAGGTTTCAAAGCCGGCATTCCAAAAAATACGGTTCGGGACAGGTTTTTTCTCCAAACCCTGCATGAGGCAAAACAGGAATTTCAGAATTCTGAAGATATTCAAAAGATGATGGATATTTTACTGCTGACCGCAATGGGTGCAATAGGGGTGTCCGAGGCTTCTGCCATTATGACCGCTCCTGAATCCAATCGGGAATGGACTGCCGGCCGAGGTACAGAAAACACCAATATTCAAGAGCTTCGGGATCATCTCTCTGACATCATGAAGCCAGCCGATTTTGAAGAGAATTCCCCTTTGCCCGTTGTGATATGCAGGATTAAAAAAGAAGAAATGCTTCCGGATACTGATATCCTTATTCAATGGGTTATCGAAGATTCATATATCGGTCTTGCACAGTTCGGAGAAAAGATATTGTTTTCAGAATACGATAATGATGACATTGATTTTCTGTTCGATCTTTTCAATATCTTCGCGTTTTCCCTGCATAATATTCAATTCCGCTCTGTTATCGGAAACCTCAACGCTCTTCTCGTTAAAAAAACAGAGGAACTGAATCTGGCAGACCGTCATGCGGATTATTCCAAAAAGGAATTGGACAGGCGGGTGTTTCATCTGCAAAGCCTTTACGATCTCACACAGGATATGGCAGCCTGTCAAGAAAACAATCAGATACGGGAAGCATTTCTGATGATGACAAGCGGTATTTTCAGTGCGGAAAAAGCTCTGGTCTATATGGCTGATGCCCATGACATGAACATATATTTATCATGCAGGGGAGTAGCCAGGGAAAAGATTCGTCAGATAAACCCGGATGAATTGGAAACTCTCATGAAACCTCTTGAATCTTCCCGGTCTTTTCATTCAAAGTCGAAAAACGCACAGATAATCACAGATAAGAATATATTGAAGATTGCCGTTTCCCAGTTCGAACCCGCTGTCGGTCTGGTATTTATTATCAAAGAAAGTTTTGTCGGACTGATTGCATTGGGTGAAAAAATTACAGGGAAAGACTATACTGACGATGACAGGGAATTGCTGCTGACTCTGACCAATACCTTCATGGTGTTTATGGAAAACGTCCGCTCTTTTGAAATGATTGAAAAACTCAACAGTGATCTCGAAAAACAGAACACAGAGCTGAATCAGACGGTCAAAGCTCTGACAGACAACAGACATCAGATTGAACTGCTTGAAAAAGCAAAAGATCGTATCCGACTGTTCATTCATAAAGAAAAGGAAAAATCAGGACGGGTTTCTGTTGCGGATATAATGATTATTCTGTGTTTCGGAACTATTCTGGGAGTGATTTATAATTTTTCAAGCCCTACAGGAATAGGGCTTATCCCGCAATTTCTGTTTCAACCTCCTTCGCCGGCGATCAGTATCGGATTGGCAAAACTCAAATATGACGAGAAAAAATCACTCTTTGTTGATGCCAGACCTTCTGAATTCTACAATAAGAAACATATCCGCAATGCTGTCAATTTACCGCTTCCTCTGTTTGATTTTGTCTATATGATGAAATTTGCAACTATTGACCCTGAAACCTTGATCATAGTTTACGGAAGAAATATCAGCCGCCGTTATGACGAAGAAGCAGCAATCAAGCTGAAAGCAAGGGGACATCCGAATGTCAGGGTCATGACGGACGGGCTTGAAGGCTGGAGGCAAAAAGGATTTCCGGTGTCCGATGAAAATTAAGACTGTTTTGACTCATCCGTATCCGGCATTTTTATTCAGACTCTATATCGCAGGGCTGTTTATCTATGCCAGCATGTATAAAATCAACTATGCTTCGGAATTTGCCGAATCAATTGCCAGTTATCAGATAGTTCCGTTTTGGGGAGTCAATGTCATGGCAGTCACCCTTCCATGGATTGAACTGCTGACCGGTATTCTGCTGACAGCCGGAATCAGAGTCAGAGCCGCTTCTGTCATAATCAGCGGACTTCTTTTCATATTCACACTCGGAGTTGCAGTCAATCTGATCAGAGATGCTCCCATCAGTTGCGGATGTTTTTCGACTCTTGAAGACGCCATCACCTGGAAGACATTGCTAAGAGATATTATCTGGCTGATGATGAGCCTTCATGTTTTTTTCTGTGACAGGATTCTGCATCTTGAGAAAAGATATTCGTTCACTGTTCAGGAGATATAATTGTGAAAAATCCTATTCACCTTGAAATTCAGGCTGCTGCGGTCATTTTTATATTATCGCTGTTCCTGACAGGCTGTGACAGCAAAGAAAAATATGTCGGCAAATATATCCTTATGAAAACAGGAAATCAGGGAGTCAATCTTGAACTTGAACTGAAAGCGGACGGTCAGGGATCATGGACCGCAGATATTGATAATGTTACCTTCAGATGGGAAATTACCGGGAAAAAAATACTGCTCCACACGCGTACAGGCGGAGTTATTGAAGGAGAAATCACAGACAATATGATTCATCTCAGACTTCCGGTGACGGTAGCCGGTTCTCAGTCATGGATACTTCAAAAGCAGGATGTTACGCGTGCCGGTGAGCAGTAAAAGCACGAAAAAACAAAATCCGGCAAGGATAGATAACTATGCAGTATGCAACGTTATTCTCATTTTACATGCGTCAATGAAATATTTTTTCCGAGAAGAATTTTCGCTGTTTTCCGGAACTGTCCGGTCACATCGGAGACAAAAAATTCGGATGTCCCGGCTTTACTCAGCAGTTCATCTGTTTCAGGATGCTGCGTCAGAAACGTTTTTACCTTTTCTGCCACCGACAGAGAAGAATCAATAATATTGACCTGCATTCCGATTTTCCTCTGAATGGTTTTCTTCAGTATCGGATAATGGGTGCAGCCCAGAATCAGGGTGTCAATCTGTCTCACCTTTAAGGGAAGGAGATATTTCTTGACGATCATGGCTGTTTCGGGTTTTTCAAGCCATCCTTCTTCCACCAAAGGAACGAGCAGAGGACAGGGAACAGACCATACTTTTGCCTCCGGCTTCATTGACATTATTTTTTTCTCATAGACTCCGCTGTTGATGGTGGCGCGTGTGCCGATAACGCCGATACGGTGTTTTCCGGAAGTCTCGATTGAAAGCAATACCGCAGGCGTGATCACCTCAAATACCGGAACATGGAATTTTTCAATAATATGTTCCGTGGCAACGCTCGAAGCTGTATTGCAGGCCATGACTATCAGTTTTGCGCCTTTATTCAAAAGAAATTCGGTATCTTCGAGCGCATAACGGATGATGGTCTCAGGACTTTTGTTTCCGTAAGGCGTGCGCGCGGTGTCGCCGAAATAAATTATATCACGGCCCGGAAGCCGGTCTGTCAATGCCCGTACTACCGTCAGCCCGCCGATTCCCGAATCAAATATTCCGATCATGTATGACTCCCCAATGCCTTTAATTTCGCCTTCAACTGCCTCAGTTCTTCTTCTGCACTGTCTGCCCGCTGTTTTTCCTGTTCTGCGCGGATTTCTGCCAACATCCGTGCTTTGCTTTCTGCTTCTGCACGTTCCTCATCAGACAGTATTTCCTCATCGGTCCGACCGTCATAAACGACGAGTCTGTCTTTGGATTGGTTCGGACCTATATGCACACCGACGGTCTGACTGTAAATTCTGCCTCTGCTGTCAGGATGTATTTTTATATATCGGCTGCCGATCAGTCTGTAGCCGTAAACCGTATAGGATATTTCATTGTCTCTCAGCCCCGGATCCGCGATAATATATTCGGAGACACCGGCTTTTCTGTATATCACCGGTTTTTTGTCAATATCCTCATTCCTGTATCTCGGAGACACAACTTCCAGAATGAAAAAAGGCTTTACCCCTTCTTCCGGCACATAAAAGGTGCCTCTGGGTTTCTCAGGCTCTTTCACATCCTTTATAATGCTGATATCCGGCGCTGGGTTCGGCAGCCCGTCAATACCCCATTCTATTTTAATATCACAATAAACCGTTATATTTTCACGATTTTTCAGATAGTGCCGGAAAATGCTTCTCAGTCTGATAACATCATTGACATGCAGACTCCCCTGCATATATACATCCCCTTCTTCGGGTTCCAGAAAATCTTCCGGCGTCAGGGGCCGGTAACTGAACAGAGCGTTCCCCTTTTCATCATAGCGGATATTTGTACGATATCCGTAGTAATATTCGTCTCCGGTATCGTAATCGGTATTCTCCGGTAAAACCGGCAGAGAATATGCTGCTGTGTTCATTTTTT
>DYRK01000290.1:4576-7447 GCA_020718785.1 Desulfatirhabdium butyrativorans
ATGAATCAGAAAATTTTCGAAATGGCACTTCCTGTTGAAACTATTTCGGTTTATCTGCTGTGCTGCGGTCTTGCAGATGCCGGCAAACCCATTTCTGCCCGGAATCTTCTCGGTATATGGAACAGCACTTCGGATGCACTGCTCCGAAGCCTTGACGATCTTGAAAACCGGGGGATTCTTTTCCCTGTATTCACAGATCGGGAAAAGAATACTGTCTATGAATTATGCGATTCAAGAGAGTGGAAGTTTTAATTCTTTCCTCACGCAGGCTTCCACAGTTTCATCAGAGATGTCGGTACGGATGCCGGGGCATGACGCTGCCATGATATGCCAGTTGCGAATATCGGTCAGCACGCTTCTGATAAAGGGCCATGCCCTGCACATCCTCGGTTTTACCGGATGAATGGTGCAGAGTTTTTCCCAAAAGACACAGTAGCCGTTCTCGCCCTGCGCCAGAACCGGTCTGCTGCCGGACATCTGACAGTAATCCGCCACAAACCGCCGGGGGTCCGTCCGGATATAATCGGAAATGACTTTGATATCCGATTCCGTCACAAACGTTCCCCCGTATCCTTTACAGCATTCGCCGCATTTTTTGCAATCAAAAATCTCCGTATTCATTTCTCACTTCTCATTTCTCACTTCATAGCGCGTTTCCATAGCACGCTTCAAGGTCAGCGGATCAACATATTTGAGGTCTCCGCCGATTGGAACGCCCGAAGCAATCCGAGTCACTCTGACCGGGTAAAGCCGAAGGAGTTCAGAGATATATGAGGCAGTTGACTCTCCTTCCACATTTGTGCCGGTTGCCAGAACTACCTCTTTGATCCCGCCTTTTTCTACTCTTGACAAAAGCTCTCTGATCCTGATGTTATCCGGACCGATACCGTCCATAGGAGATAATACGCCCTGAAGAATATGATACAGCCCCTTGAAAGAACCGGATTTTTCGACGGCTGCCATTTCCGCAGGCTGTTCCACCACACACAGAACTGCCGGGTCTCTTTCAGGATTGCCGCAGATATTGCAGATATCGGTATCACTCAGGGCAAAACATAAGGAACAGAGCCTTGCCTTTTCTTTTAATTCCAGAATGCTGCGGGCTAATTGTTTTGCTTCTTCTGCCGGCGCGCGGAGAATGTGCATGGCAAGCCGCTCGGCTGTTTTTTCTCCGATTCCCGGAAGCCGGGAAAGGTTTCTGATCAGACTGAGTATAGATGAGGGATAATGACTCATGTTGTTATCCGTTATGTTTTATTGCTTCCGGTCAGCCCCGACATTCGGAAATGGAAAAATAAAACCTTTGAATTTTATTTTTTCCATTTCCGCAGATATCTGCACGGGCGTACAGTCGTCAACGATACTCTTTAAAAAGGTGATAGTAAATATCGTAGAGATAGACGACACCGACCAGTCTGTTATCTTCCGATATCGGAAGACGCCGATATTTGTTTTTGATCATACGGTCCAGAATAACCATGAGATGTTCGTCCGGCGAAGCACTGAGCAGGTTTGTACTCATGATCTGATCTACCCGTTTTTGTTTAAGATTTTTAATAAAGGTCTCTATATGCCCTTCCCATGAAAAATCCTCGCCGTTTATTCCGTAATTCAGGAAATCCGGACGCAGATGATAAAGAATATCAAACATGGTGATTACGCCGGCAAGACTGTGATACTCATCAACAACCATGAGGCTGACCGTTTTATGTCCGGTTTCTCTGAGCTTGCCGTTCAGAATTTTCTGAATGGCTTCTTCGATAGGGGCATCTGTCTGAATTTTATCAAAATCCGTAACCATAACTTCTCTTGCAGATAATGTCATAAATCACTCCTTGTTTTTGTATTCATGATTTTTACCCTGAACAATGGCGGGTAACATATTTGACAACCTGAAATTATATGTAACCTCATAAAACCCTCGGAACCGGTTACGTCTTATAGCGATTATTTTTCGGATTTGCAAGAACTTTAATGTTCCATGAAACTCCGGATCTGTTTTTCACAAAAACTTCGTCCTGCACAATATATGAGTGTTCAAGAATTTTCCATATACACCCGGTTTTTTCTGCGGCAAACATGGACACGATGAACAGTCCGTCTTCAGTCAGGAAGCTTTCATATCGCTTCATAACGCTCAGGGGGTCTTGGAAATAGTACAGGCATTCATTGAATACGATGATATCGGATAAACTGTCCGGCTTATATTCGGCGACATCTGCCCGGATAAAAAATGTTTTCTCATCCTGTCTCCCTGATGCCATACAGATTGCCTCCTCGGAAATATCAATGCCTGCATACCGTGAGTATCCGGAATAACACAGTCTTTCCTGAAGAATTCCTTCTCCGCATCCTATATCCAAAAGCCTTCCCCCGGGCTTGAAGTAATGACAGTAACCCGCTGTCACGCTGTAATGCGCGAGTTCGCCGACTTGTCTGAGATAATCCCATTTCCTGAGAGAATACTGTAAATCCCATTCTTCTCTCGCCACCTGCACAGGGCGGTACGGCAGGATTTTCAGAAGCCTGTCTGTCAGCTTTTTTACCAAAGGATGTTTCAGTAACATATCAAACACAGAATCTGATGGTATCCGATTGTCCATTATGTCTCATGCTCCTGCAAGATAATTGAATTGAAGGTCATGCGGCCAATCAATCTTCAACATTCGTTTCGGACAGTCATGAACGCCGGTCTGTAGAGAAATACGCGTTTTCCGTTTCGGAATGCCGGTGTGTCCGATGCTGACAAAACGATAGGAATAATCATCGAGAAAATTTTTCTGATTCCAAAACGCCTTTCCGATTTCCCTGCAATAAGGGTCTGTCAAAAAATAACATTTACATTTAATCATTCTGACTTCGGTGCAATAG
>DYRK01001016.1 GCA_020718785.1 Desulfatirhabdium butyrativorans
ACTTTCTCACGAATCTTGTCCAATGTTCCGTACCAGCAACAGAAGCAATCCCCCAGATTATGGCTGCTGATGTTAAGGTTCGGCGATTCGCAAATTGCCTCATATAATCCGAACGCGTCATGGATAACCAGAATCTCCGTATGTCTGAACCGCTCAATCAGTTCTCTGTCTATCGGCTTGATCGTATGGAAATAAACAAGATTGACATTCAGATCATTGACAGCTTCATATACATTTCCCAACAGGGGACCGGCAGTCATAACCGTTAATTCGGCATTCTTATCCTGGATTACTACGCCCTTGCCGAACTCTACCGGCATATCAATATGATGGGGATGGTCAGACAGGCGGAAATAAGTCGGTCTGCCGTTGTTATATTGGCTGCGTAATAGAACATCCAATTCTTTTCTTGAACCGGGCTGCAATACTTCCATTTCCGGAAGCAGGCGCAGTATGGCAAGGTCTGTGTAGCAGTGATGGGTCGCTCCGTCCCACGCGTAGTCAAATGAGGCGCCGCATGTGACGATGTTCGCAGGAAAGCGATTATAGCATAAATCCAATTTGATCTGCTCGTAACTCCGTTCCGTCAGAAACGGCGCAATGGTATGAACAAAAGGTGTGAATCCCTGCGAACTCAGTCCCGCACTGACGCTGATCAGTGTATTTTCACAGATTCCCATGTTGTAAAATCTGTCAGGATATATCCTCTGGAATTCATTGAACAGATAAACACTCACATCTCCGAATATCAGCACAAGGGAATCATCCTGCACAGCCAGTTCCATAATCGTATCTTTAAATTGACGACGCATTCAGTTCCTCCACAAGCACACATATCTGCTCATCTGTGGGCGATTTTCGATGCCATTCATAATGATTTTCACAAAGGGCTTTACATCCGAAGCCTTTGACCGTATTTGCAACAATCGCTTTTGTTTTTTTCTGCGGTTCGGCAAGGATATTTCTGATTGCTTCCACGTCATGTCCGTCAGTTTCAAAAACTTCACAGCCGAAAGCTTTCAGTTTCTCAGCAGGATTGCTTATCTGAAGCCCCCGGGCATGAGACATATTGTTGTCATAAATGACAGTCAGGTTATCCAAACCGAGATTGTCCGCCACCATCAGCGACTCCCATACGGTTCCTTCGTTGGATTCCCCGTCGCCGATAACCGTATAAACCTTCCGGCCGCTCTTTTTCAGCCTCACTCCCAATGCCATACCGACGGCAAGACCGATGCCATGTCCCAGAGAACCGGTAGAAGCCTCAACCCCCGAAATTTTGAATCGGTCTGCGTGACAGCCGAAATCAGACTGAAATCCGCCGAAGGAATAAACATCTTCGACAGGAAAATATCCGAATTCCGCCAGCACACTGTAAAGCGCCAGGGCAGCATGACCTTTGCTCAGAATAAATATGTCCCGTTGTTCCCATTTCGGATTTTTAGGATCATGCCGCATATAGTCATAAACCGCATAGAGAATTTCCACCACCGAAAAGCATGTGGGGATATGTCCGTGTCCGGTTTTATGCGATATTTT
>DYRK01000291.1 GCA_020718785.1 Desulfatirhabdium butyrativorans
TGCCGGAAACTCCCGGCTCTCTAAAGATAATTCTTATTTCCGAAAATGTCTAATGTCTCGCTATGACGGGAATGGCTCTTTCGGTTTATCTTAAAAGACCCACACTGCCGGACAAAAAATCATAACATTCTGATTTTATAGAAAAAACGATTTTGCAAGCCGTTTTTCTCGTTCCCAAGCCCCGGCTTGGAAACGAGAAAAAAACGATTTGCAAAATCGTTTTACTGTAAAACGGCTTTGCAAGCCGTTTTGTGTCTGTTTCAGCAGCAGAAGTATCTGAAAAATTGTCCGGTAGTGTGTAAAAGACCTTGAAGTTCGTAGTATCACCTTCAGGCGGTTACTGTGAAATCAAACGGTCAGCCTGACAGGACAGCCCGGTACTGCGAACTTTGCAAACCATCTTATTAAAATCGGTCATTTTTGCACTCCTCCGGATTCTAAAGTCCGATAAGAGTACGCAGCCGTATCAGCGGTTTCCTGAAAATCTGTATTCCCATGAAGGCAGTCTCGCCGAAAATTTTGGCTGTTCCTTTCTGCCCGGGACGGACATCCGGCTTTTCATCTGCCCAGACTGCCTCGGCAATCACCGACGGAACCTGCTCTTCCGACAGTTTGATTTCAAAGCCGATCCGCGTAATCACCGCTGGAAAAGTTCGGAAAGGGCTGCTGTCCAAACGGATTTTTACTCCGGCTCCTTCTTTGAGAAAACCCACATCGCTCGCGGGAACCATTATCCGCAGTTTGGTAAGGGAGGGATCCGCCACGCTGAGAACCGCCTGCCCGGTCTGAAGTGACGCGCCGATCAGTGCGTCCGGATCATCCAGCACAATAACCCCTGATTTTGCAGCACGGACTTCGGCGCGCGCTCGCTGGTTTGCAAAAAACTCGGCATCTGCTTCGGCACGTTCCACTTCCAATTGCTGGACCGGAAGTTCTGCACGCGCTTCAGGATCACGATGGGCTTTGCCCTCGGTACGGACCAATTTGGCTTTTGCCGACGCCACACTCCGGCGGGCTTCGTCAAGCAGTTTGTCCAAAACACGGGCATCATATCGAAACAGCACTGTGTCTTCTTTTACAGGCTGACCGGGCTGAACCGGAAGTTCCTTTAAAATGCCGTCCATTGGCGCAAAAATATGATGAGGACGATCCGGAACCACACGCACCGGCGCGGTAACGCTGGACGTGACAGGCAGTGCCGTAAGAAACAGCAGTGCCAGCATCACAGCGGTCCGGACATACCGTTTTCCGGACCGTACAATGCCTTCTCTGGACCTTTCCAGTCCGTGTCCCAGAAACAGCGCGGCATGTTGAAGCAATTCGACATCTGCTTTGTCCCAGGGGACATGATACCATCGCTCTAACCAAAGGACATGGGAAGCGGGGATTTTCGAATCTCTGTCCAGCCAGAGCGGCAGCCACAGAATATGAGTTCCCCCCATTGCCTGCTGCACTTTTCTCACAGCCGCGATCTGAGATTCGTCTGATGAAAGCAGCACCGCGCCCTGGCGGTCTCTGTATTTTTTCGATATTGCCCTGACAGCGTCGGCAAAGGATGTATCCTGAGCAGCCGCGCCGCCGCCGGTTACCGCGAGAATAGTGTTTTTTCCGCTCACTCGGATCAGTACGGCTCTGTCCACCCGCACTAATTCCGAAATCCGGTTGACCATGAGAGCTGCTGCTTCGCGGGACAAAGGCGCGGAAAGGATAGCCGAGCATAAGCGGATAAACCGGGCAAGGATCACCTCACGCCCCATCTGGGCTTCAGGGCTGCGGTTTCCGGTATCTGCGAAATCCGGATCAGGAGACTGTCTCTGATTCGGGTCAGCGGATGACTTCGGATCCGTATTCCGCTGTTCCGGGCCTCCTGCTGCTCTGATGCCTGATTCCGAAAATTTATTGTTTGTCAATCCGGACTTCTCCCTTCATACCCGCGGTAAGGTCTTTAGGCGGTTTTTCGACTTTCCAGATAACCTGCGCGGTGTTGCTCAGTTCATCCACTTCCGGGACCACAGCCTGAACAGTTCCTGTAACCGAAATTTCCAGATCATGCACTTCGAAATTATATGTCGCATCTTTTGCCAATTTCACCGCCACGCGCGAAGGAATATTGGCGACCGCGCGCAGACTTGCAGGAGAGACCACTTCCACAACCGGCTGTCCTGCTGTCACCCATTCATAAGCATGGACATTCCGGCGGACTACCACACAGTCAAACGGAGCGGTAATCTGTGTTTTTCCGATCTGCTGTTTGAAAATCTGGATATCGGTATTGGCAACATCCTTTTCCATCTGGGCTTCTGCCAGTTCCTCTTCGGTGGTAAGACCGCGCTGCATCAGTCTTTCGAGATTTGTCACCTTTACGGTAAGATGTCTGAGAGACAGTTCGCTCCTTTTCCGCCTCAGTCCCAAATCTCCTATATCTACCTGAGCGATGAGCGAGCCTTTTTTCACAGCATTTCCCACGTCATATTTCAGATTGGTCAGAACACCGGCTATTTCTGCGGACAATACCGCGCGCTGGGTGGCTTCGAAAATCACCGGATAGGCTTCCTGCTCCGCGCCTGCACAGGGCGCGAACAGAAGGATTGCCGCAAACACAACAGGATTATACAAGATTATTCCGGAACATCGCTTTTTAATTTCGGATATCTTATTGAAAAAAATAGTTTTCATTTGTTTTCTCACTTGAAAGTTAAACGATGTGAAGCGGCCCATCTAAAAATTGGCAAACCCGCTTTACTATGAAATCCGCCTTTCTTTGAAAAAAATAGTTTTCATTTGTTTTCTCATTTGGAAGTTAAACGATGTAAAGCGGGTTTCAAACCCGCTTTACTATGAAATCCGCCTTTCTTTGAAAAAAATAGTTTTCATTTGTTTTCTCATTTGGAAGTTAAACGATGTAAAGCGGGTTTCAAACCCGCTTTACTATGAAATCCGCCTTTCTTTTGTCTGACAGTTGCCTCATATACACCATCATTGCAGATTCATCAAGTTATAAATCGGCAATTCTCATTTTGACGTAAAGCGGCCCATCTAAAAATTGGCAAACCCGCTTTACATAAAAGGAGATGTTCAACGCCGTTTTTCAAAATGAGAATTGCTGGTTATAAACAGAACCCGCAATCAGAAAAGTCCTCTTTCTGTCAGACTTTTCCATATCGCGCTGAAAAGCTGCCCCATCACGGAACGGCTTTCGCTTCGTACCCATATCCAGGAGGGCATCCCGTGAGGAAGCCACTCCGGAACTTTTTCCTTAACGTCAAAAGTAAATGAAAAATGAGCATCCCGCGGTCTGAATCCCCGTGCATCGCGTACCGACATGATGGGACCATGGGCAATATCCAGCAGGCTTTCATTGGGCAGATACATAACAGGAAAATCGCTTTTTTCTCTGAATTCGGATAAATATCTGTAAGCTGTCACCCGTGGTCCGAAGGCTGCGGGCTGAAATTCGGAAACAGCTATGTTCTGCCCGATCAGTTCCTTGCTGATTTTTTCATGGGCAAAGACTTTGACTTCCCGTGCGGACGCGTCTGCAACCGTGAAAAGATAAGTTCCCGAAGCTATATATGCACCTTCATAAAGGTCCTCATTGACATCGGTAATCTGCCCGTTGGCCGGCGCGCGGATTTCCAGTTGGGCAATAGCCTGAGCCATTTTGTCACAGACTGCTTTGAGCCGATCTTCCTCTGCCAAAAGCCAGTTCCGATACGCGCCCTGTTCCCCGCCGCCGCCGAGTCCCTCAATGGAAGTCCTTACGGATTTCAGATCGAATTCCGCATTACGCGCATCATGTTCCAGGGCATCGCTGTTTATGCGCGTAATAAGCTCGCCTGCTCTGATTTTTTTTCCCGGTATAGGTAAAGGCATTGCCAGCTGACCGGCTGACGGAGCATCAATCCGGTTTGCTCCCCTGAGCATCAGCAGACATGGCAGATGCGTGAACCGCGGCATGGGAAGACATAACAGCCCTATCAGCAGACAGAATCCGCATATTGTCAGAGCCACACGGAATTTTGAGCCGATCATTTTGCCTGCTTTGATAACAGCCTGAACTTCGAACCATAATGGTCTGAGGATGAAAATGCCGATTTCCATAAACAGTACGATCACGCCGAAAGCCGGAGAATACAGATGATAGGCAGCCAGCGCAATGGAAAGCGTGATAAATATCCGGTAAATCAGAGCCAGAATCCCGTAAACAATCATGCCGCGGCGATGCGGATGAATTTCCGGAACCCCGCCTTTCCAGTCCAAAAGAATCCTGCGGACCGCGTGCCGCAGTATGGCGAATGATCTGGAGCGCAGGTTGTCAATTCCCCATAAATCCATGAGCAGATAATATCCGTCAAAGCGCATGAAGGGATTCAGGTTCACAAACACTGTTGAGATCAGCGAAGTTCCTGAAAGAAAAAACATCAGGCTTCTGGGAATGCCGTCCGGCAGCAATGCCCACATCAGCAGTGCAATGCCGGCTAAAGCCATTTCAAACAGAACGCCGGCCGCGCTGACCCATATCCGCTGGCGGCGGTCCGGAATTTTCCAGACATCGGTGGTGTCTGTGTAAAACAGGGGCCAGAATACAATAAAAAAGACTCCCATGCTGCGGACATGCAGGTCTTTGCCCAGGGCTTTGACTGCAAAGGCATGTGCAAATTCATGACCGGTTTTGAGAAGAGCCAGACACAGAAAAAATACAGCCGCGCCCTGGGGAGTAAAGAGATAGCTCACTGTGCTGAAATAGAGTTCGATTTCCTGAAGGGTCAGCATCAGTCCTGTCAGACCGCAGAAAAGATAAATCCAGCCCGCGGTCCGTGACCAGAGCCATGACACCCAGGGCAATGCCCGGTTCAGGAAAGCATCGGGTTTCAGCAGGGGGATACGGAAGAACACCGCTCCCTGAAAAATTTTCTGAAGAAAAGAGGTATCGGGAGAATGCGAGGTATCCTCCTGATCTCTGATCTCAGGTCCGTGACCCTGCACCTCACGCCGGATGACCTCTTCTGCCGGCAGATTTGCCAGACCTTCTTTTTGCAGCATGGTAATAAATGCCGCGATTTCCTGCGGCGCGGGACGCAGAGCAGTAGTGGCGTAAAGATTGGCTGCCGCGGCATCCGGGTCCGGCTCTTTAGCTAACCGATAGAGGAGTTCTCCTTCGGCATATCCGAGGCGGAAATTGTTTCCGCGTACCGGGTCCTCAAGCACATAAGAACGCTGGCCGTCAGGATCAACCGGCCCGGGATGAAGAACCACATCGTGCCGAAGTCCCAGCCACGGCACTTCAAGCAGTTGCCGAATCGCGGAGGGTTTTTTCGCACCCTCGCTACCAAGCCCAGGCTTGGAAACGATGATCTGTTTTTCAAAGGGTTGGAAAGGCATAGATAAGTTTTACTCACTTCAGCGATAAAATGAAACCGATTCTGACAGAACAACTTTACTGACTGCTTTTACAACGCGTCTCTCATTCCGCCTGCCCCTTCCCGACAACAAATTTGCCTGTGAAGTATTTCTTTCTTATTTGCCCGGCTTCTTCCTCTGTCCAGTGTTCAAGCCCAACCTTCTTGATACGGCAGAGATTGTAAAGTTTCATATTATGAGGATACTGAGCGGCCCTGTCAGCCGTCGGTGCGAGAAAGGCGCACGGGAAATTACTACAGTCACAGCAAAACTCTACGCCCTTGGCTTTGACACAATCCAGCGTTGCACACCCTTCCGGCGGCAAATGATAATGCTTTCCGTCTTGACGGAGACATCCTTTGCAGGCAATTTCTTCCTTTGGTACGCCCATTTTGGCATGAATCAATTCGGCAAGTTTATCTGTCAGATTGTTCTCGTGAATTTCGCAGTTGAAGCAGTCGAGCCCACAGGGTGCAACCGATGTTTTTTTGTCTTTCATAGATTCTCCTTATAAAAACGAATTAACCGGCAGGGCGATAGCCCTGTCCGGTTGAATGACTGGTTATGCTTTTTCTGTAGTTATTTGTACTTTTTCCTGTGATCAGAATAACCATAGTGTCAACAACATTTTTCAATTGTTGAGCCTGGCTTTTTATATCTTCGGACATTGAAGAGGTTTCCTCGGCTGTTGCTGCATTTTTCTGGGTTTTTCTGTCAATGTCGGACATATTGATATTCAGATTTTCGATTCCCCCGAACTGCTCCTTTGATGCTGTAACTATCTGATCTATCAAGCCTGTAGCTTTGTTCCTGATATTCATCAATTCTTCGAATTTTTTTCGCACCTGCAATACGGTTTCCGAACTGTCTTTGATCATATTATAAGAATTTTCGATCAGATCCGATGAATTTCTGGCTGAATCCGAAGTACGCATTGCCAGGTTACGCACTTCGTCTGCAACAACTGAGAATCCTGCTCCGGCTTCTCCTGCACGCGCTGCTTCTATGGCAGCATTCAATGCCAGCAGATTGGTCTGAAAAGCAATTCCGTCAATTGTTTTGACAATCTTCAGTGTTTCTCTGCCGGTTTTATTAATATCTCCCATAGAATCAGCCAGATTGGAAACAGAAAAGCCGGTCTCTTCAAGAATTTTCAATAATTCGGACATAATAGTTTTTGCCTGATGAGAACTGTCAACATTGTAATGAGACATGGAAGAAATTTCTTCAAGGGAAGCCGCTGTTTCCTGGGAGGCTGATGCCTGTGCAGATGACGTACCGGCTAAAGATCGGCTGGCAAAAGACAACTGGTCGGAAGCGGATAACAGGCGTTCGGAATTTCCTGTGAGTTTGTCAATAATGTCAGAAAGAGGCTTGACAATCTCGTTGCGAATCAGCCACATAAGCAGTCCGAGAACTGAAATCAGAGAAAGAGTCAGACCTATACCGAAGCTGATTCTCATTTTTTCTGTCAGGCTGTCTTTACCTGCTTCGAGTTCTGCAAGACGGGTTTCAGTATTTTTTTTATTTTTAACGACATGTGCGGAAATTCTTTTGTCGTTATATCCCAAAACAACCTTTCCGAACGATATTTTTTTATAAACAATATCTGATTCGATCAATTCGGCAATATCCTTTTTTTCACCGCTTGCCGTCAATGTCTGACCGTCGCTATTGATAAATTCAATATATGAGATATCTGAATCCGATGTCGCGCTCTTTGCCAAACTCATCAATGCGGATAATTCATTGCCTGCAATAAAAGACGGGGACGATTCGGAAAGCAGTTTTGCTGTCTGGGCTGCTTTAAGTTTAAGCGATTCACGGCTTCCGATTTCTTCCTCTCTGAACATCCGGTCAATAGCCGCTTTGGAGGAAAGAAGAAAACTGTCCATGCCCTTACGTTGCAGATACAGTATCCAGAAAATATTAATAAAAAACAGAAGGCACAGAGCGATTGTGATATATGACAGAAATTTTCCCGCGATACCGTATCTCATAACATCATCCTTAATTTATAAATCTGTAACCCCCCTTT
>DYRK01000014.1:0-18765 GCA_020718785.1 Desulfatirhabdium butyrativorans
TTCAGATATGATGAGGAATTTGAAAAGTATTGAGAAAAGTGGGAAGTCATTTTATACTCACCGCCGGCATAAATCAAGCTTTTGTAAAACGGTTTTGTAAACCGTTTTATCGGCAAAACGATTTGCGTCTGTTTTAAGTTTTCGGCGTTTTACAGAAAATTCGGAAAGCGCAGATTATGACGGTGGAAGGAATATTTCCGCCGCCACCGGTAAGTGTCCGCACCCTGACGGACCGCTTCCGGAATTGCGGAAAACAGATGCCATATAGCATTTTTTCTGTCTTGGGATATCCGGCTAAGGACAATCAGGCTGATCCGAAGGTTTCCCCATATAACATCGTAAACCCCCTTTTTATATTCTTTCAGGGTGACCGATGCCGAGAGATTTCTCGGAAACCGCGTACTGACAGCATACAGCCGGAAACATTCCTCCGGAACAAATTTCTCCTTAGGACTCACCAGTTTCCGGTAACTCACATAATGCCCGACCAGTTCGTTCATTGTCCATCCGTCAAGAGCTTCCTGATGGGATTTATAGGTCATCAGATTATGCTCCGCAAGATCTTCGAGACCGTCCGCAGAGTCTTCCGGCTGCTCTCCCTCGCACCTTCGGATAATAAGGATGTCCAGAAACTGCTGTATGAGGGAAAGATCCTTTTCTGATTCCACTTCATATGCGGTACCCGTGAAATAATCCGTCAGTGCAATCGCCGACAGACGATGCCAGCTGATCTTTTCTTCTATATGCAATTCAGGTTCCTTCATTTTCGGGGCTGTGCGGTCAAGGGGAATCGAAATTCAGATTGTACAGTCGCCGGGCGACGTTGTTTTGTGAAATTTTGCGAACCCTGTTCCTCGTTTTACTCGTTCCCAAGCCGGGGCTTTTCTCGTTGCATAACTACAGGGATCCTTATAAACAGTGTGCGAAAAACCGCTTCGCTCTGTTTTCGCACTCCGGACAATTATCAAATCTCTGCTTATAAACAATCCCTGCAGTTCTTTCCAGCAATCACAGAACATACCGAGGTCGTCGGAATCACTTCTTCCAACTGAAAGCCTGAGAGTTCAAAAAGCCTTTTCCAGTCTTTCAATGTTCTTTCCTTCCCATGAGTTGCAACCATCATGTGGATATCTAAAAGTCCGCCGTCCGGTCTGTCTTCAGGCAAGATCATCTCAATGACATAGAGCCGTCCCCCGATAATAAGGGATTTTCCTGCTTCTGTAAGCAGTTGCCGGGCTTTATCGTCGGACCAGTCGTGAAGCACCCGTGCAAAAATAACGGCATCTGCCTGAACGGTCCATGATGTAAAAAAGCTTGCTCCGATAATGCTCACCCGCCCGGCGATCTCTTTCGGCGGCGAAATTTTCTCTGCCGCTGCCGGAAGCTCAATCAGCGTGCCGGTAAGATGCGGATGTTCTCTGAGCAGATGAAACAATAACTCGCCTTTTCCGCCGCCTGCGTCAATAACATGATTATGGGTTTTCCAGTTTTTCATCTTGGGAATAATCCCATAATCATGCGCCGCATAAGCAGACAGCGCACGGTGCATGATTTCAAGCGGTTCGCCGGAGATGCTTTCAAAAAAACTTTTTTCAGATTCGCTCTGCCGGCGTTTTTCTGTAAGGATATCTGTCAGATGATACCAGTCAAGATAATGCCCTGTTCCCCAAAATACGGCAGCCGCGTCCATTCCGGATTCCGGCTTTAACAGCGCGCCTTTTTCAGTGGGATTCCAAAAGCCGTTTTCATCTTTCAGTATCAGATCCGACTCCCACAAAGCCCTCAAAAACCGTGAAGCTGTATCGGTTTTCAGTCCTGTTTTTTGGGCGATGATTTCGGTTTGCCCCGGAAGAAACTGAAATATTCGGAGTTCTGCGGCAGAACGGATCACCTGTGTGCGCCAGAACCCCGCCATATCCCCGGATAAAATTTGCAGACGCGTTCTCTGATCAGGGCGCAGAATATGCAGAGTCTGTCCTTTTTCATTTATGATTTCAAGGCCGGATCCGAAGGTTTCAACCCTTGCCTGCCCGTTATAAAACGGCTCTGCCTGACTGAACCGCCTTTCATAAACAGCTTTTCCCCTCGGATTGATATGAAACCAGCCCCGTTCATCACGGGCCCTTGCCAAGCCTTTGTGAAACACATCGAGATCGGCAAACCATTTTCCGTGCAGGAATTCTCCGTCGGCACGGATATGAGAGTGCATTCCCTCGTCATTTTGTACTGCTGCAATCCGGTCCCGAAAATCTCCGGCATATCGCCAGCGGCTTCTGTAAGCCGGCTGTCCATGCTCGTTTAAGTGAAAATATCTTCCCTCACGGTCCCGCACGGTACAGCGATTCTCCTGAAAATTTCCGCACCATCGGTATCGCTCGGAATAAAGCGGCCTGCCGTCGGAAAGGATATGAAGCCATCCCTCAGCCCCGGTGTCTGCTGCTGCTTTTCCTTCATAAAATCCGAAAGTACGGAAATATCGCCGGGGATAAATACTTTTCCCTTCAATGTCAATGTGATATGCTCCGGTTTCATCTGCTGCTGCCGCAAGTCCCGGGGCATGGAATTTCAAAACTGAGACAAATCGCTTTGGATAGAAAGGGAGACCCTTGTGCAAATGACGGGTACCGTCTTCCGATACGTTTGTTTCATGCCAGTTTACCGTCATCGCATCGTAGCTTTCGTTTCATGTTGCAGGTTTTGCACAAAGGATAATCAGCGTAATTCTTCATCAGAGTCAAATACGTGTCTCCGTGCCAGATATCGGATAAAGACTGTTCTTTGATATTTCCGAATTTTCCCAGCACACGCCGCTGCTTATCCGGAGCGCAGCAGGGATCAAAACGTCCCGCCGCACTTACCCATATCTCTTTTCCCAGAAAGGGACATTCGCCGTCAGGAAGTAATACTTGAGGATTACGGGGATTAAGGGGATAGATATTTTCCAGTAAAATAGGCTTGCCGTTTGGCAGCAAATGCGTTTCAGCCGTCTGACAGACTTTTTCAACTTCCCTGTTCCATCTCCGGACAGATTCGGAGGAACGCCTCAGCGATAAATTTTCAGTCTCCTTAAAATGAACCCAGAGATGATGCCCTTTGATACGGTCTGCACCTTCACGGACTGCCAGTCTGACGATTTCCGAAAGCTCGTGAAGATTGGTTTCGAGGAAAGTGATCTGAAGGGTCAGCCGGCAGTAATGACCGGTACGCCGGGCTTCATCATTCCGCACCTGAACAAACTGTCTGAGGGATGCCAGCCGTTTCTCCCATTGGCTGCCTTTCATAATTTTTTCCTGAGTTTCCTTTGTCGCACCGTTCCACGAAATCTTGACATCGCCGGTAATAGGAATAATTTTTTCCGCCCATGCGCTTGCGCCGAGACGCGGAAATGTTCCGTTTGTGGTAAGATTCATGCTCATGCCGTACTGCCTGCATAAATCGGCGATCATCTCAAAATGTGCAAAAAGAAGGGGTTCGCCCATTGTGGAAGGAATGACTTCGGTGATCCCCAAATCGCCTGACTCTGAAAGAACTTTCTCAATTAATTCCGGTGACATTCTCCGGGGCGGTTTTGCTGATCTCTTGCGATACGGCGAATGCTCCTCACACATAATGCAATGCAGATTGCAGTCATCGGGATTGGTGTCAAGGGTAATCCGCCAAGGCTTTGAGGGATTCACGCGGCTTTTTTTCCTTTCATCAGTTCGAAAGTTCCCGTTCCCAAATTCCAGTATGGGAACAGCGGCTGTTTTTCGATCTCTGTATGAGTCGGAGATATAAATCTTCAATTTGAATGATATGATCTGCCATATCGGGAATGTCTCTGTTTTCCGAGTAAAGATATCCCCCTTTTCCCAATTCGCTGCAAAGGTCGGGGGAGTCAATCAGGATTTGCATCTGTTTCGCCAGATCCCGGGCATTCCGATGTTCGAAGAGCAATCCGTTTTCTCCGTGGCGGACATATTCTGCCATCCCGCCTGCGTCTGCGGTAATTACAGGCACTCTCGCCTGCTGGGCTTCATGAATGACTAAGGGCGAATTTTCCACCCATATAGACGGGACCACGATTGCATCGCTATGATTGAAAACCTGTTCTACGATCTCTTCATTCCGGTATTCCGGGAGCCATTGAATACGCTGCCGGCGTTCTTGCGGAACTTTTTGTGCGAGTTCTTCCAGATACGGCGTGGTATCTCCGCAGTATCTTCCCCATATCTTCAGATATGCTTCCCCGACTGTTTTTCCGAAAGCCTCGATGAGTAAATGAATGCCTTTTGCCGCAACATGCCGCCCGATATATCCGAAGACGAGGCCGGGTTCCGGGGATCGCTTTCGTCCTTTGAGTCGCTCTGTATCAAATCCGTAGTCAAGACAGACGATTTTCGATTGCGGAATATTGCAGGCAGACAGAAATCGCTCTCTCAGATAATTGGCAGGCGCAATCAGCAAATCCGCTGCTTCTATAACTTCCTGCGAATGCTTCATCCGCTGTTTTATCCATGAAGTCCAGTACGATGTATCTGCGGGAGATTTTTCTCCGCCGGAGATATACCGGCTGTAGCATTTTTCAGCGCATTTGCGATCTTCCTGTCCTTCGCATACCTGCCAGGGTTCCGTGTCTCCGAGATTGAACTGTATGAACTGCCCGCGGGGACAGATCAGCCAGTAGTCATGCAGAGTAAAGACAACGGGAATGCCTCTGTAATTTATTTCAAATACAAGCGAGGTGGAGAGGTGATTGAGATGACCGATATGCACGATGTCGGGATGAAATCGCTCTAAAATTTTGCCGAGTTTTTTATCTGCTTCCTGATGCTGATACCGGGTTTTGGACCGAGCCATATTGATCAGATTGAGCTTAATTTGGGGGCAGAGATCGTCGTATTCCGTGCGTATCACAAAATCAGGTTCAAAAGGATTTTCGTAGCGGGAAAAGACTTCCACCTGATGCCCCGCCCGGATGAGTCCGTGAACCAGCATTTGGGAATAGACTTCGGACCCGGCGTTATAACGCATGGGATAGCCGTGAATGATTTTTAAGATTCGCATGGTTTTTTTTCTGCTGATGCAGTCCCGCAGGAACGGCTGAGAATAGCCCGCCATAGCAGTCCCTGCTTATAAGCAATCTCTGCAGGTCCGTTCAGTTTGTCAGGGAAGTACTGTCTCAATTGAAACTCTGAGACTAGAGGGTGTTTAAAAATTAGTATCAGTCCCTATGGGACTGAAATGAGCAGTGTTACTAATTTTTAAACACCCTCTAGATCAATCTCCTTCCAAATTGTCATTCGGCACTCTACACCATCCGAAATCAGAATGCAACCCGAAAATCTGTCATCTGTTCCATAGGAATTCTAAAAATCTCGTTCCCAAGCGTTCGACTGATCTCACGCCGAAGTCTCCGGCTTGGGAACGAGAACTTTTGATCTACTGATCCTTTTTCTGCTGATTCGGATTCATCTGTTTGCCTCTGTTCCCGTGGACTTTATCCCAGGTGATATTGGTTCCCGGCGTCCCTTTGTTGGGGTTTTTGATATCCGCTTCATGGTTCGGAACACTGGTTTTGGATTTTTTACTCATTGCTGCTTCCTCCTTTGATAAAATTTTCTTGTTAAAAGTAGTGAATCAATCCCTTCTGAACCGGTAGCAAGAGGATTCACGGTGTAATTCTTCTTTATTATCAAGATGTAGTGAAGAATTTCTTGACAAGTTCGCCATAACCTTTTTCTATAGCCAGATTTAGTTTTGGATGGGAAATAATAATTCCGCTCCGACCAATACTTGCATCCATTTTAAGAAGCAGTTCGGCAATCTCTTCATGACCGGAATCTAACGCGAATTCAAAAGCGGTTTCACCATTTTTTCCTTCTTTCTCAGTATCTGCGCCCCGTTCAATCAACTTCTTGACCACATCAAGTTCTCCATACTTGCTTGCCAGCATCATAGACGTCAATCTGTCTCCATTTTGGAAATCCAAGTTTACTTCTGGACAATCAATTAATCCATTAACAATGCCGAGAATTTCTGTTCGGATAGTTTTCGATCCCAACAGCCATGCAGCTAAAAATAAAGGTGTAATTTTCTCTGTCATGCCTGTCGGCCAAGTCATATCGAATTGCTGATTAATATCCGCACCTTTTTTAATCAACTTTTCAACAATCCCTACATAGCCTCGGTGGATAGCAAATTTAAGGCTTGTATGACATAGATAGTCGTCATTTAAAAGAGATAAGTTTATGGTATCTTTGCTGACATCACTTTGGTCAAAAAGCCATTCGGCGATTTGGGGATGCCCATAGAACAGTGCAAGTGCAAGCGCATTTGCGTTACCGTCTCCTTTTGCATTCACATCCGCTCCTTTCCGGATAAGTTTTTGAACCACTTCAAATTCACCGATCTCACTTGCAAGTATTAGGGCGGTAAATCCATTTGTAGCCTTAACATTCAAGTCGGTTTCAGGATAGTTAATCAATATCTCAACAATATTAAGATAGTTTTCTCTTTTTTTTACTTGGATATCATAAAATCTATCCCTAACTATTTTGTGTATTTCTCTGTCACGGGGATCGTCATCCGTTATGCTGACTTCTCGAGCATAGTCTTCATCAAGTACAGGTACGCGATCCCCAATAGGTAACGGAGCAGTCCCCCTTGCCATCCTGGATAAATCAAAATTCGGATCATCAAATACTGACTTATCAGGATCAAAGGGTTTTAACAGGGTAACAGCATAATACAAAGGCGGCAGATCATCCACCGTAGCTTTCAAATTTACATCCGCTCCTTTTTCAATCAATTTTTGAACCATTTCGGGGTCTGCCTTGTAAACTGCAATACTCATCGCATTTTGTTTTCCCCGATTGGTTCTCGCGTTTATACTCTCGCTGACATCCTGTTTGAGAATAAG
Source organism: Desulfatirhabdium butyrativorans (assembly GCA_020718785.1). Taxonomy (GTDB): domain Bacteria; phylum Desulfobacterota; class Desulfobacteria; order Desulfobacterales; family DYRK01; genus DYRK01. The sequence continues at coordinate 6,902 of DYRK01000014.1, forward strand.
GTTAATAATTTCTCGTTGTTTATCAGGGATATCGAAGCTACCTCCTGCACTTATTGCCGATATTAAGGCAGTCGAATTGTCACTTGCCCTTTTATTCGGATCAGCTCCTTTCTCTATCAATTTTTTGACTTTTCCCACATCCCCAAGTGTTGAATAAATCATCAACTGTGTCAGAGGGATTGGTCCATAACCTTTTATTTCCCGGTCAGGATAACGGAGATCAAGTTTACGTGTTTCCCAATCCGGTGTGTAGATAATCCCCTGCAAAGAAAGACTATCTTTTTTTACAACCGCTTCGGGATAGTAAACAGCAGGAGAAAATATTGTTTTGAACTGCTGTGCATGTTTATCCATAAGCCAATCCTCTACTTCGTTGAACGGTTCTGAAAAAAGACCATAGTATAATGCCCATTTATACATTGACTTGAAAAGCTCTTTTTTCCTCAAATGAGCGGCAACTAGGACACTTTCCCGTATAATATTCTTTAATCTATTTCCTGCCCTATATTTAGCCGATTCAAAAGCTTTTTCATAAAATTTTACAGCTTGCTCAGGCTGATTCATCAGTACATACCATCGGGCCCGATTCCAGAATATATAATAGGAAAGTCTTCTATTATAAGGCTCTAATGTTTCGAGTTCTTGAATTAATTCTTTCGCCCGATCTTTATCGCCCGGCTGTTTTTGAAATTCCAGTCCGACAAGCTTGTTCAGCAGTTCAGGGACAATATTAATAAATTTTGAAAAATTATCATCAAAAGAAAGTTCGGACTCATACCATGAACGAACTGCATTCACAACAAAATCGCCATACTGCCTGATCAAAACATCCTGTTTTTTATCCAACAAACGCACGCATTCCTCGCCTGACTTTTGGACAGCGATACTCTGAATTTCTCCTGTCAACATTGTTATTTTGTTATTTAATCTTCCAAAATAACCGTTCAGAGAAATATCCCAGTCTTTGTCAGAAACATTGTGAAGTCTTTCTTTACGCTCGGTCAATTTTTTACCTTCTGATTTGTCAAACAATTCTCCGGATGCCTTAAATCTAGAAATCCACCCGAAGGTTATTTCCTCGCCGTAGGTTGCATTCAGTTTAGCAAATACGCTTTGAATAGCCCGCGCAATCACCAAATTAAAGACCAGAGAACGCTTTAGTCTTTCTTCATCTTCAATACCAAAACTTACTTTGGATATTTCCATAAGCCCTGAAAGACGGGGAAGATTTTCGTTCTTTCTCCATCGGTACATATTTTTTTCATAAACTCTGTTCTGTTCCTCGTATCCTTCAAACTTGAGATTGTCGCTTATTACTTCAGAAAGCCGCTTACGGTTTTCAATCGGAGCCAGCTCAATCCACCAATCTATCACACGTTCGATGGGCCAGATAATCTCATTCTCGGCCTGCTTTACGGGCAAAAACCAATACGGGTCATCCGGAAAAACAGTTATCCCGCTTCGATATCGGAACTGTACCCGTTTCAAACAGAGAACTATAGAAGAGATACGCGTATCAATGAGCCATTTCACCGTTTCTTTTCGTTCCAAACAAGTCTCATATTCTAAGGTAATAGCCCTATATTCTGCGACACATTCAAGCATAAAACAAGATAACAAATCGGCTAATTGTTCATCAGAGATGACCTTTTTTAAGGCTTGGATGACCCGGATTTCGACCTCATTTCCCCTTTCCAAATCAATATCTTTTTCCTTAACAAGACGCTCTAAAAATTTTTCAAAGGTTTTCTTTTCCTTATCTTCAAACAATACGCCCGATAAATCCAAACTGTCTATGATAAAATGCCAGCATTCTCCGATAGTGGGACAGGGGGTCGTCTCAGTTTCATTCGATTTTTTGTTCACTTTCGATTTCTTGCTCATTTTTTCATCCTTTCGAAGTTAAGGGCTTTGTGCCCGATTCAATTGAGCTTAATGTAAGCGTTTTAGCGGATACTGTCAAGACGGCATAATGGCGACAGCATTTTGAAATTTTGCACTTGCTATGCAAAAACTATTTGAATTATTAAAAAATAAAGATACATATCCGTTAAAATTCTGTTGATTGATTCATATTCTTGCACTCGGATTCAACTGTTCCGCTAAATCCTTCATGCGATACCATTCATCTTCGCTGAATGAATTGCTGCTTATCACAACCGGAATACCGAATTTTCCCATGGGTCTTTCCCTGAAACCCCATTTTTCTTTCTCCGCATACAACTCAGTTCCTTTGAGCAGCATCAGCGGAAATGCGGTTACACGCTCGCAGCCATTACTCCTTATAAAATCAACGCTTCGCTGGAAAGAACCAAAAGTCTGATTCGGCAATCCGTAAATCAGGCTGACTTCATAGGGAATATTCCTTTCATTCAGCGTCTTCATCAGTGATTTTATCCGGGAGATGTTGTTCGGTCTGTTGATGGCTTTGTATTCCTTTTCCAATATAGTCTGAACCCCGAACTCCAAGCGGACATTTAATTGTGAACACAGGTCAAGAAAAGCCTTTCCTGCCTCTCCTTTTATTTTTTCGAATCGAACCTGCAAAGATATTTCCGAACTCAGATTGATCTGTTTAATCTTTTCAAGAATATCCAGATAATTATGACCGGTATTGAATACCGGATCAAGAATATTTATTTTCCGAACTGATTTATCTTTCAACATATTAAGTTCGTTAAATATCTTTTCTTTGGGAAAATGATAGACCTTATTTTTTCCCACATCTCTGTGAGCGCAAAAACTGCAACGATAAGGGCAGCCTCTTTTGGTTTCCAGTCTTGCCATTTTCTGACCGTGTGCAATCCTGATTTCTCCTCCGGAATAAACAGACGGCATTGAATCGAAACAGACATCACTGCTCAAAACTAATGGCTTGGTTATGGGTTCCGAATACAAAACAGCGTCTAACAGAGACTGCTCCGCATAGCCCCTTATAAATATTTGACAACCCGGATAATCTCTGAAAATATGATCTGAATATGAAATCTGAGGACCGCCCAATATTACATTTTTACTGAACCCCATTTCCCTGATCTTCCCGATCAGGGGATTGATAAGATATTCAGACCATATATAGCAGGATATGGCGACTGCGTCCAACTTTTCCAAGTCGAAAGCCGACAAAAACGATTCGATCTCCTTGATGCTGCTGCCGTACTTCAAGATGTTTATTGGCAAATGATATGCAAAAAAATCCTTGCCATATCTTTCATCATTTTTAAGAGATGCGAAAAGAGAGGCAATTGATAAAGATTTATCCGATTCTCCGTCTCTGATTAAATCGAATGAAATGATCAATATCTTTTTCAAATCAGAGTCTCCTTGTATATATTAAGGTTTAACTTACCGACCCAAACTGTGTTTTGAAATTTCACAGATCGTTTCATGACCAAGACGATGGGCTGAGTCTTAATATAAAAAGGTTCGGATGTTCAAGAGTCAGAATGGCGACAGCATTTTGAAATTTTGCACCCGACTGTTTGCAGTGAATATACTGTCCACCGGCATAATCTGAGCTTCCGAACGCTGCCGTAAAACGGTTTTGCAAACCGTTTCTCCGCAAAAACGATTTGCAAAATCGTTTTACAAAAGCTCAGATTATGACGATGTTAAGAATAACAAACTATCTGAATTTTAAAAGATAAAAATCAACAACCGACTTGGAAAATAAAATAGAACATTTACCACCGCGAACTGAAACCCAATGACCCCTTGATTCCACCGCCGCTTTTTTCTTCGTATCCTTGAGGAATTTCATAGTCGGTATAGAATACATCCGCATCAAATGCCCAGCCCTGAGAAAAACGCCAGTTAAATCCCAAACCTGCGGATACGCCTTCATCGGTTTCATATTCCTCTTCGCCGCCGATCCAGCTTCTCTTTTCAAGCAAAAGATTTGTTCCGTAAAGAATTGTGGCACGGCCCCGAAATTTGGCACTTCTGTCGGGATAGTATAACCGAGCGCCCACATTCCATCCGACATTGTCAGGCACATATCCGAATCCGAAAGTAGGTGCGAAATAGTCGGTCAAACCAAGCTCGTAATTTACCCCGATGCCTCCGTATGGAAGGCCCAAGCCTATACCGATCACATTCTCCAGTTCGGCTGCAAATGCCGAGGGCTGAATGACGCACACAAAAACTGCCAGAAAAACGAAATACTTTGCCTTTTTCTCCATCTTATTGTCTCTCCTTGATTTTTTTGTTCTCAAATTCCTGTTTGACCCGCACAGACAGGGTTTTCAGAAGCTTGGGAACAGATTTCATTTGTCTCCTATGGACAGGAATCGCCGTTGGATATCTTGTAAGTAACATTGGTACTGAAGAAACCGACTTCCGATTCGACTTTTGTTTCACACCATTCACCCGCGTCAAAGGGACTGGACCAGTCTTCTTCCCAACATAACCCCACTTCGGACGAATTGCTGGACGACGTAATTCTGCAAGACCATGTGTCTTCCTCATTGCATCCGATTAGGGACAGGAAAAAAATCGTTGCACAACAAAAGATCAGCATTTTTTTCATATTTCAATCTCCCTGTTCTCCCGATTTTCTATGACAAAACTGTCCCCGCAGACCGGATACAGATCATATCCGCTGCTTTTGCCTTCAAAAAGCAGACGGAGCCGGGGTTCGGGATTGGAAAGACAACTCAGAATTGCCCCTCCGTTATGCGGTATTTGCAGATAAGTTCCATCCTCGGTCAAAAGGACTGCATCCCTGTCGCTGAAATTCTTTATCCTGATACGATTCCCGTCGCTTTCAGTTCCGGATTCAGTACGCACTGTGATGCGCTCGCTTATCTGAATCATCCCTCCGCTGTCTGCCCTGGGATACGATGCGGACAATGCCAGCAGAAAACAAAAAATGATTCCCGTCTTCAAAACATTCATTGAACAAGTTCCTCCTTTGGTTAAAAAAATGACATACAGACCTGCGAGAGAAACCCCGCAGGTCTCCCCGAATCAAATATTGATTGACTTGAAATGAAAAAACTGGCAATTGTTTAAAGATAAGGGATGGAAGGCAGGACATCTGTCACCTTCAATAGTCCGCCGGAAACCCGGCGCCCCTGAGCCAATTGAAACTATTGAAAGCCGCAATGATCGGAAAAGATTTTCACAATCAGAGGGAACGGGGCAGGTTGCCGGCAATGAATGAAATAATAATCGGCTCAACTGTCAGAAATGTATATCCCACAAAAATAGATACAGAATCAAGGAGAATGATTTTCACAATAAAAAATCAAATAAATTAAATAGGTAATTCTGGAACTCCTTATTTTATGCTTCATAAGCCTGCCGATTTTTTTTATTTGATGAAAAATTTTCACCTTAATTTTTAAGGAATTGAAACAATGAGAAAAAAGGAAAGCGGATATCAGGGACATCTTCTATATAAATTTTATGCCGATCCTCTGAAAATGTATTGGAAAGAAAGAGAAGACAGTTTTTTTTATCGGATAATAACTGTTCTGCAAAAAAAGAAAACAGATATCAGGCGTAATCTCGGAAGAGACCGTTCCGTGCCGTCCGAATTATTGCAGGAAATTCTTTTTTTACTGATTGAAACTGATTTTCATCAACAGTTTTTCGACATAGGACTCACCCCGAGGATTGACCACTTTAACTCTGAAAAAAAAGCCATGGAACACTACCGCTATTTGTCTTTGCTTGTGAGCAAGGAAGACCGATTTTGGGGAAGATGGCTGCAATTATATGAACTGAGATATGATTTTAATGAAAATGAATGCGAAGCAGGGGAAAATTTTCGGGATCATCAGGAAGAACTGTTTAAAAAGATTGATAAAGAAATCGAGGATAATCGTTCTTTCCAACCCGGTTTCACGGAGTATTTGCAGAAATTGGAAAACTATGAAAACGATTTAAAGCAATCCAAAAAGAAAGAAGCTTTTAACGCGCTGAAAAAAGAACTTTGTTCCAACATTTCCTGTAAATTCAAGATAATCGCTCTCTTTTTTCAACTCTCCTTTTATGAAACTTGGCGGGAATGGCTGCGAAACGAATATTTGTACCGGCGCGAGGATGAGGAAGGCAGAAAAGCTGCCGAAGAGAAAATTGACCGTTTGAAAACCAAAGCCGATGATGTTATGAAAAAGATGGATGCTATGAATTTCAAGGAAAATCATCCTGCTTTTTATGAAGACTGTCGAATGATGCGGCTGTATCATCTGGGTACCGATCTGATCGGAACGAAAACCCTTCATTTTAAAGACCTTGATCCTGCGGAACGGCGCGAATATCTGGAAAAAGGCGAGAGATTGTCAGAACAGATGAAGCCGGATATTGCCGATACGCTCCAGTATCATATCTGGTTTGAATATTACGGATATCTGCATCTTCAGCGGGAAATGGAAGATTGTCTGGCAGAAAACAGGATTCGCGAAGGATTAATAAAAGCAGAAACCGCTCTGAACGCATTGAAAGACTTGGAAGATAAGATACAGGGCGGATTTTCCAAAATACTGCTGAAAATAAAATATCAAAAGAGCGGTCTTGAATATATCAAATCCTCCCTTGAGGCAGTGTTGCTGGAAAAAGAACTGGAGCAGCCTTACGGGCTGGAATACCGGATCAACGAACAGCAGCAGGCGGACAAAAACACCTCTTTTGAACGGATTCAGGCATGGATGAAAGAAATACGGAAAAATATTTTTCAGAGCGATGATGCCAATGAAACCGGTTATTGCGGAATCAGGAAAACTTCTGACAGAAAGATTTAACCTGCAATATCCGCTCTTGCAGATACACGGCTTTACGGATCAGTTTCATTATCACTCCTGCAGGAATACCTGTCTGCCGTGCCAATGTGTCTGCTTTCGCACCTTTTTTCCATGCCAGCAGTATCGCAGCCTGAGAAAGCATATACTCCGGCATAAGTATTCCGAATCTGAGCATACGCTCCTGTGTCTGAGACAATACGGGTTCTGCCTTCTGATAAAGCGGCATCATTTCTGAGTAATGCCCCTTGCTGAATTCGGAATTCAGAATCTTATACTCAAGTGATTCTTTATTCCTCACCCCGTAAGACTCAACATCCATTTCCGCGAATCCGCCTGTCAGCGCGAAAGATTTTGCCGGATCATCAGCCGGCAGAATGCCTTCCCTTATACATTCAGTCAAAGGCTGAGGAAATTTCAGCCCGGTACGGATCGCTATTTTTCCGCTTTCTGTCAGACCCTGTTGCGGCTCGGTCCAGCCGAATTCGCGGAGACATTCAAGATAATATCGGAAATCGAGTTCAAGCCCCGTGATATTTGTCTTCAATGTCTTTTCAATCTCATCATAGCATTCGATAAGCCTTCGGAATTTCCTGGTTCCCCGTTTATGACACTGTCCGGAATGCGTGCAGTCCTCACACGGAAGCTGCGAAAGCAGATATTCTGTTTCCAATTGTTCGTCTGCCAGTCTGTCCCGTATGCCTCTGCAAGCGGCATCATCGAGAAGATGACTCTGTTTATTGAGGCGCAGGGTCAGTTTCAGACGGATATTTTTCAGCGAAGTCACGGACTGTATGTGTCTGCTGCAGCAGGCTTCCGGCAGTTCATCCCTAAGTATTTCCTGAAATTCTTCCATGCAGAATGCCCCGAAACGCGGATATTTCAGGGCAATAACAGTGCGGGACAGAAGTTTTTCCGGATCATCTCTGCCTGCTGAAAGTCCCAGAACGGTCTGACAGTTACACTCAAACGCGCTGCTCGATTGTCCGCGTGTCTGAAGCAGCCGGTCTTTGATATGCACGGCATCGGCATCCGAAGAATGGATCAGCGCAAGACATCCGGCGTATTCACTCTCCCGGAGTCCCACCCGCTTTCTGATATCATCCGTCTGCTGCTGAGTCATTTCACGCGGTTTTTCTTCTTTCCGACAGGATATGCACAGCACAGCGATCTGTACATTGTTCACCATTTCTCTGACGCTTTCTGCTGTTGTGAAAACAGCGTCAACAGCCCGGAAGCTGAGGAGATGTTCAACCAGTTCGCACCATAGCGGGTGAAGATTTCGGTGGAATGAAGCTGTCCGTTTTGACACGGCGTCGGAAAGCATCGGATGATCTTTTAAAAACGGATACCGGTTCAAAAAAGCGGCAATCTGCGGATGCGTCAGGGCATCTCCTGCGTTTTTTGTCTCCTGAATACAGAAACCTGCGGACATATCGCAGTCTTTTTCCCAGGGCAGAATAATCAGCGCAGGAGTCAATTCTTCTTTTCTCAGGAAAAAAAGAAGCTGCCTTATAAAACCGGCTGATCTGATATTCTGAAACGGCGGCTCTTCTTTCAATATTCGTCTGACTTTGCTGTTCAGACGTTTTCTGTCTGTCAGCGGAAGGACTTCCCACTGAGAAGAGATGAATATCGGCACATCGGGCAAAGCCGGAAACGGAAATTCAATGACCCGGCATCCGCGTCCGCGCAATGCGGTCAGGCATTCCGATGTCTCATCAGGATTTGCTGTCGCAGACAGAAATATCAGGGGCAGTCCATGCGGAAGACAGAGAAGGCATTGCTCCGTCGCTGTTCCGATTTCAGGATAAGCGAGACATTCGATATCATCGAAAATAATCAGATCAGGCTTAGGCATTTCGGCTATGTCTGCGAGATGATCTCTAAGAATATCCGGCGAGGTTATCAGCACCCGGCGGTCCGGTTTTTCTCTCTCATAAGCTGACATAAATGAGATGTCAGCGTCCGGCAAAGCGGATTTCAGAAGAAAAATCCGGTACAGACTGAGCGAAGGCGTCACATACCAGACCCTTCCGGCAGTCTGAGCGATAATAGATAGCGCGACAGGGTTTTTTTCTGTCCATGCCGGCACATTGATCAGACAATCGGCATCTCCGAGATAAGGCAAAACATCTTTATAGAAGTCATAATCCGGCAGCCCCCGGCCGGTGCCGCTTTTCGCAAGTAATTTTCTGAGATCGGAATCCATAGTGTTCAGTCACCAGTCACGCTTCACATCCAACCTGTTTTATTTATTGATCTTCCAGAATGTTCCGTCAGCCCGATCTTCCAGAACAATATTCATTTCTTCAAGCTGTTTTCTGATCTGATCCGCTTTTGCCCAGTTCTTTGTTTTTCTCGCTTCTTTCCGATCCTGAATCATTTTATCAATCAGAGCAGCGTCAACAGAGCTGTCCGCAAGTCCTTTCATTTTCTTTTTCTCAAAATAGGCTTGGGGAGATTCGGTCAGAATGCCGAGGATGCTGCCGATTTTTAAGATATCTGAGTGTTCCGACAGAACGGATTTTCTCATTTCAGGAGAAAGAGAGATTGTATTTTCATCCAGAATCCTGTTGGTGTTGCGGACTGTTTCAAACAGAACGCCGATTCCTTTGGCAGTATTGAAATCATCATTCATTGCCTCGGCAAATCGCTTCCATGACTCCCCATCGCTTTCCGATTCTCTGCCCGGAGTCTGTCCTGTCAGCGTTTCAACCCTTTCGAGAAGCGAGTAAATTTTATCTAATCCCGAATCCGCCTCATCCATTGCCTTTTCTGTGAAATCAATGGGGCTGCGGTAATGACTCGAGAGCAGAAAAAGACGAATTGCTTCGGGGTGATAAGATTTTAAGACATCTTTGATCATCAGAAAATTTCCCAAAGATTTCGACATCTTTTCCTGATTGATATTCACAAAGCCGTTGTGCATCCAGTATCTGGCAAAGGGCTTTCCGAATGCGCCTTCGGACTGGGCAATTTCGTTTTCATGGTGAGGAAAAATAAGGTCTTTGCCGCCGCCGTGAATATCAAAGGTCTGTCCCAGCAATCTGCTGCTCATGGCAGAGCATTCGATATGCCATCCGGGGCGTCCTTTTCCCCAGGGGCTTTCCCAAAAGGGTTCACCGGGCTTTGCGGATTTCCATAAGGCAAAATCAAAGGGATTGCGTTTTCTTTCATCCACATCCACTCTCGCGCCGGCTTCCATATCTTCAAGCTTTCTTCCCGAAAGTTTGCCGTATTCGCCGAAGGATTCCACAGAGTAATAAACATCGCCGTCAATTTGGTAGGCTTTTCCTTTTTCGATCAGCATCGTGACGAAATCTTTGATGGGTTCGATGAATTCTGTGACTTTGGGTTCGAAATCAGCGCGTTTCACATTCAGGGCATCCATGTCTTTGTAGAATTCCCTAATGAATTCTTCGGAAAGTTCGCGGGAGTCCATCCCGCGTTCATTGGCTCTGGCGATGATTTTATCGTCAACATCTGTGAAATTTCTCACGTATATAAGTTCAAAGCCGCGGTCTCTGAAATAGCGTGCCACCACATCGAATGTGACTACCGACCGTGCATGTCCGATGTGGCAGTAGTCATAGACCGTGGGTCCGCAGACGTACATTTTCACTTTGCCGGGTTCAAGCGGTTCGAAGATTTCTTTTTTTCGGGTCAATGTATTGTAAATATGTATTGTCATCTTTAAATCCTTATCTGATCGGACTGTTATGATCGCTACTGAAATCTGCTAATTTAGACGGAAATGAAACGATATGTCAAGACAGAATTGCAGGATAAGCCCGTCAGAATCTCAGATTTTTAGTAAGATATTAAATTAAAAGATAAATTTTTCTGACCGAAAATGAAGGTCCCGGATTTGCCCGCAGGAGTTTCTCCGCTCTGCCGAGTTTTTAAATCCGCAAAGCCGTAAATAATTTCGAGCCGGACACATTTTTCTTGACAAATTTTTATAATTGCTTAATAAGAAAGAGTTTAACAACTTTAAAAAAACTTGTCAAATCTTTCATAAACAGGCGGATATGAAGCTAAACCCCCTGACCCTTAAAAAAATCAGACGATTCAAATCCATCAGACGCGGATATTATTCTTTTATCATCTTCATTACTATGATAGGCATTTCTCTCTGTGCCGAAGTGCTTATCAACAAACGGGCAATTCTCGTTTGTTATGAAGGCGGATATTATTTTCCGACTTACGGCAACATGATTCCCGGAACCTTTTTCGGGCTGGATTATGACTATGAAACTGATTATCGGCAATTGAAAAAACGCTTTGATGAGAGCAAAAAGGGCGATTGGGTGCTGATGCCTCCTGTGCCGTATAACGCTTATGAAAACGATCTGAGGGAAGGAGAATATCCGCCCTTTCCGCCGTCTTTCAAAGACAGGCATTATCTGGGAACCGATAATGTGGGCAGAGATGTTTCGGCACGCCTGTTTTACGGATTCAGAATTGCAATCTTTTTCTCTCTTATTCTGCTGGTCGTCAACTATGCCGCAGGAGTCAGCATCGGGAGCGCAATGGGATTCTGGGGAGGAAAATTCGATCTGTTTTTTCAGCGGATTATCGAGATATGGTCGAATATTCCCTTTCTGTATGTCATAATTATTATCTCATCTGTTGCGGTGCCGGATTTCTTTATGCTGATCGTGATTATGGCTTTTGCCGACTGGATCGGCATGACCTGGATTATGCGTACCGTGACCTATAAGGAAAAGGCAAGGGAATATGTTATTGCCGCAAAGGTGCTGGGCGCGTCCGATGCCCGGATTATCTTTAAGCATATTATTCCCAATACGCTTGCAGTCATTGTCACCTATATTCCCTTTTCGGTTTCCGGCGGAATTGTGGCATTGACTTCTTTGGATTATCTCGGATTCGGACTGCCGCCGCCGACTCCGAGCTGGGGAGAACTTCTGCAACAAGGCTGGTCTAATATGAATGCCTGGTGGATTATAGCGTCGGTCATCAGCGCGATGGTTCTGACCCTCCTGATCGTGACCTTTATCGGAGAGGCGGTACGCGAGGCTTATGATCCCAAGCTGCATACAACGTATGAGTAGAACAGGTAACGGGTTGCAGGTAACAGGTTGCAGGTTACAGGTT
>DYRK01000014.1:18865-25765 GCA_020718785.1 Desulfatirhabdium butyrativorans
ACAGGTTGCAGGTTACAGGTTGCAGGTAACAGGTTGCAGGTTGCAGGTGACAGGTAACCGGGTGACATTTCTGCAACCTGCAACCTGTCACTTGTCACCTGCAAAACATGGAAGGATGAGCAACTTATCAACAATCCATTATCAAATATGTGCATTATCCGGGATATAACAGAGAGACAATGGCTCTGTTTCTCCGATCCCTGCGAGGTCGTTACCGTCAGTCATATTGATAAAGTTGTGCCTGAACTGGAACGGGTCGAAACGGCTGTGAATGAGCAGGGACTTTATGCTGTGGGCTTTATAAGTTACGAGGCATCTCCGGCTTATGATTCCGCGCTTCGGACCCATCCGGCTTCGGATTTTCCGCTGCTGTGGTTCGGCCTTTACTCCGAAGCAGAGAAAATGACTCTTCCTGTGCCGGATAAAATGACTCATATACCCGCACAGTGGACGCCTTCCGTGAGCAAAGCCGAGTATGATGAGGCGATTGCTAAGATCAAAGCCCATATTGCACAGGGAGATACCTATCAGGTGAATTATACCTTCCGCCTGAATGCTCCTTTTTCCGGGGATGCGCGCTCGCTTTTCTTTGAACTCATGGCTGTTCAGGAGACAAAATATGCCGCGTATATTGATACAGGCAGGTTTGCAGTCTGTTCCGCCTCTCCGGAACTGTTTTTCTCTCTGAACGGACAGGAACTCAGGCTGCGCCCCATGAAAGGAACGGCTCCGAGAGGCATGACTCTTTCGGAAGATAAGAGCCGGGCATTGCAGTTGCATCATTCGGAAAAAAACCGGGCTGAAAATATCATGATCGTTGACATGATCCGAAACGATTCGGGCAGAATTGCTCTCCCGGGAAGCGTGATCGTTCCCAAGTGCTTTGAAGTTGAAAAATATCCTACGGTCTGGCAGATGACTTCCACTGTGACCGCAAAGACAGACGCATCGCTCTGCAAGATTATGGCAGCACTTTTTCCCTGCGCGTCCATTACCGGCGCGCCCAAAAGCAGCACTATGAATATCATCTCGAATCTGGAGACAAGTCCGAGGCATGTTTATACCGGCTGTATCGGACTTATCGCTCCGGAGCGCAAGGCACGGTTCAGTATTGCTATCCGAACCCTTATTGCCGACAGAGAGACAAATCAGGCAGAATACGGCGTAGGCGGCGGAATTGTGTGGGATTCTGATACCGAAGACGAATATGAAGAATGCAGGATCAAAGCACGCGTATTATCTCAAAGACGGCCCGATTTCTCGCTTTTGGAAAGCCTGTTATGGGAGCCTGAAAGCGGCTATTTCCTCACGGATTATCATCTCCGGCGCATGAGGGATTCGGCGGCTTATTTTGACTTTCCTTTTGATCCAGAAGACATCATAGAAAAACTCGGCGAGATAAGCAGAAGTTTTGAAAAAAATATGTCCTACAAAGTAAGACTTCTTCTATCCGAACAAGGAGTTGTATCCTGTCAGTCTCAGCCCATAGATATGAATCTGTCTGCTCCGGTAAGACTTGGATTATCGCCATCGCCGGTCAACTCCGATAATCCTTTTCTGTATCATAAGACAACATACCGTCAGATATATGAAACAGCAATGAAAAACTGTCCGGGGAAAGACGATGCGATTCTATGCAATGAGCGCGGGGAAGTAACAGAAACAAGCATCGCCAACATTGTGATTCAATACAAAGGGAAAAGGATCACTCCACCTGTGCGATGCGGATTGCTGGCAGGCACATTCCGGGCATATCTCATAGACCGGGGAGAAATAGAAGAGGATATTGTTTCTGTTGAAATGCTTGCACAGAGCGAGCATATTTGGCTGATCAATTCGGTACGATTATGGCGTAAAGCGGTTCTGACTTAATAAAAGGAAGATGTTATGAATATGTTTTCAAAAGCAGTTATTGCACTGGTTCTGTTTTGGCAGACAACAGCATTTGCCGCACCGGAACTTCCCAAAGACATCGAATGGCTGACTAACGATACTGACCCTGTCTATGCCTCGCCCGAGGCAAAAACCGGCGGCACATTCAATACGTCCATACTGAGTTTTCCTCCGACATTTCGGGTAGTAGGACCTGATTCCAACAGCAGTTTCAGGAGTGCGGTTCTTGACAATCAACTGAGTCTGATCGGCATTCATCCCAATACAGAGAATATTACTCCCGAACTTGCAACCCACTGGGCTTTTGACAAAGACAAAAAGACCATGTATTTCAAGCTTAATCCCAAAGCCCTATGGTCCGACGGCAAGCCTGTAACAGCGGATGATTTTGTTTATACGCTGGAATTCATGCGTTCCGAACACATTGTCGCGCCCTGGTACAACGACTACTATAGCAAAGAAATTGGACAGGTGATTGTCTATGACGATCATACATTGGCAGTAGTCAGCAGCAAGCCGGTTCCCGATCTTCATCTGATACTCGGTATTCAGCCCACGCCCCGGCATTTCTACGGAAAGTTAGAAAAGGATTTTACCCAGAAATACAACTGGGAAATCGCGCCGAATACCGGAGCCTATCAGATATCTGATTTCAAAAAAGGCAAATACGTCAAGTTCAAACGGAAAGAGGACTGGTGGGCAAAAGACCTTCGCTATTTCAAAAACCGCTTCAACGCAGACACCGTTATTATTACGGTAGTCAGAGATTTCAACATGATGTGGGAATATTTCAAAAAAGCCAAACAGGATGTATTTGCCCTCAATTTTCCCGAATATTGGCACGACAAAAGCAAAACGCCTGTAGTTGAAAACGGTTATGTTTATAAAATCTGGTTTTTCAATGATACCCAGCAATCGGCATCAGGACTGTGGCTGAATCAGGATCGGGAGATATTCAAGGATAAAAATGTCCGATACGCGTTTGCTCATGCCATGAACATCGAAAAGGTGATCGAGCAGGTGCTTCGCAATGATTATTTCAGGCTGGAACAGGGATTTATGGGCTACGGTGCTTATTCCGATACTGCCATCAGAGCCAGACGCTTTGATTTGGACAAGGTAGAAGCATATATGAAGGAATCCGGCTGGAAAAAAGGCGCGGACGGTATCTGGGAGAAAAACGGGCTGCGCTTTTCCGTGGAGGTCACATACAGCATCGAGGAGCATACGCCCCGGCTTGTAGTATTAAAAGAAGAGGCGAAAAAAGCAGGAATCGAGTTAAGACTTCAGAAATTGGACCCTTCTGCCTCATATAAGAAAGTCATGGAAAAAAAGCACGATGTGGCATGGTCGGGCTGGAGTACATCTCTGCGGCCCCAGTATTGGGAGCATTTCCATTCTGCCAATGCCCACAAGTCTCAGACCAACAATATCACCAATACCGATGATCCTGAAATGGATAAACTGATTGACTCATACCGCAATTCGCTCGAAGAAAAAGAACGCATTGCACTTTCCCTGAAAATTCAGGAGAAAATTCACGAAATCGGCTCATTTGTTCCTACCTTCATGGTTCCATATATCCGTCAGGCATACTGGCGCTGGTGGAAACTGCCGACACCGCCCGGAACAAAGCATTCCGAAGACCTTTTTGATCCCTTCGGATCAGGAGCCGGGGGACTGTTCTGGTTTGACGAAGCTGTTTACAACGAAACACAGGAAGCCATGAAATCCGGGAAAACTTTTCCGCCTGTGACGAGCATTGATGAAACCTATAAAATGAAGCTCGGAAACTGACTTGAAATTAGCGTTTATTGGCGTTTATCAGCGGTTCTTTATTAACCTCGAATAAACGCCGATTACGGGTTCGCCGCCGCCGAACCTCTTGGCACAGCCAGACTGAGATATTTTCCATCTTCTTCGAACATCAGCTTTTTATCCCTCATCATGTTCAAAAAAGGCAGAATCTTATCTTCAGACATCTGAGGAAAACGGCTCAGAATATCTCGGGCATGCCGATGTCTCAGACAGAAGAGATAAATTTCTCTTGATGTTCCCAAGAGCCGATGCCTGAGCGGTTCATCGTCAATCTGCTTTTGGCGGATAATCAGGAAATCCCTGCCGTCCTGAAAACTGAGAATCGGCCTGTCATAAATGCCTTTGTGAAACTCGGCATAATGCTTTTTCCATGCCGTTATTTTTTTTCTGACCGGCTCCCAGAGCTTTTTCTGATATCTTATATCTCCCCGATATGCCTGAATCATAAAGCGCACGGATTTAAAAACAGATTCCGGAAACATGGCTGCATAATATGGATGGTTAAACACGGCTTTGATACCGAATTCACGGGGATGATGCCATACCGGGCTTTCAAGTCCCAGCCAGAAATGAACAAAGTGCAGGGGTCGGAAAGGCAGAGCAAAATCAAGAGTATGCAGAGTTTGGTCAACATCCTGCTGACTGCTTCCGGGAAAATGAAGAATCAGGTTCGAGTGATTTGAAATGCCCAATGCCTCGCAATCTCTCATGATTTCCAGATTCTGAATAGCCGTGGTTCCCTTATTCAGTTTGTTCAGCAGACTTGTGCTGAGAGCTTCGATGCCGATCTGCACTTCGTTTACTCCGGCAGCTTTCATGCGTTCCAGCACCGATTTGGGAGTTGTGGGCCGGATTTCACAGAACAGACGCAAATCTTTGTTCAATTGACTCAGTCGGGAGAAAATATCTTCCGAAGTTTTCAGCGGAGAGACATTGTCCATGACTGCTACAGACAGGAGTTTATGCTTTGCCGTGAGACAATCTATCTCGGAAACAGCCTGTTCCGGCGATTTTGAGCGAAATCCCTCCCATTGGAGATTGAGATTGCAGAATGCACAGCCTGAGAAATTCTTTCCGGCTTCTTTTTTCCGCCACCAGCAGCCGCGAGACATCTCAACAGGAAGGGTTGGAAAAAATGCTTTTTTCGGACCCAAACTTTTGAGCAATTCAAAATATTCATCATAATCCGGAACCGGAAGATATTCCAGCGTCTCCATCTGACAGAAAGCAGGAGCATGTCGGCGGCATGCCCTTTCACGGGTCACAATAGCGGGCATCTGTGCAATGACTTCATCTCCCCGGTCTGTTCCGAGATAACGGACAATATGACTCAGGGGAAGCTCGCCTTCTCCGTTTACTGCAAAGTCAATATCCGGGAATGCCTGCAATATATCCATAGCCGAATTTCCTGAAAACATTGAACCGCCTATCACAACAGAAAGTTTCGGATATTGTTCTTTAATTCTGCGGATAATATAGAGTGATGAAGTCAATTGGCAGAGACAGACGGAAAATCCCGCAAGATCAAAACTGCCCCAGTCTGTGCTGCCGATAAAAGTTTCGGTAATATCTCTGATTTGCTCTGTAATATCGCTGAAACAAATATTTTTTGATAAGGCATTTGCGCGGCTTTCTTTTTTAAAGACTGTTTCGATCTGTTCGAAACGATCCGGGAACAGAAGCGATGCATAGACGCTTTCTGCGAGCCATGTCCGCTCGGAAATCGCCTGATAGCTTTTATATCCGATATGTTCTGCTGCCTTGAGATAGAAGTGATGTGCTTCTGCCTTCAGGTCCGGAAACTGCGATTTCAGGTATGCCTTTAATGCGCCCAACTGAATCGAGGGCCGGCTGAACAGGGGCCAGGGCGCAGAAACAAGAACTATGTGTTTAAGCGAAGCCGGATTCTTATCGTTTCGGATCATTCAATGCCTTGCTTTCAGCGGTCAATTCTTCCAGCAATTCGCTCAGAGTCCAGTTTTCGGACACCGGCGTCAGAACTGCCCACAAGGGTTTCGGCAATCCCAGTCCCCGATAGGCTTTCATGATGGTATGAAGTTCTTCTTCGGTGATCCCGGAGAGAATCACTGCCCGAGAAATATGAGAATCCTTTCCTAAACCGCTTTTATCAGGCAATGCCATGATCTCGCCGAGGGTTTTTTCCAAATCCGCCTCTTCTGCGAAAACCAGCGGCAAAGGAGTCAATTGATTCCTTTCAGGCAGTTGTATGAAAACCTTATGTTCCGATGCCGTATAGCCGCAGAGGGCTATTTTCCGGGGACCGTACATCCTTTCCGACGATGTTCCGACTTTTTCAAAACTTCCCTGAGACATAATTTTTTCCATTTGCATGGGCATGTCGGCGACATGACCTTGTTTACTACAGATTTTCAGAAATTGAATTTCACAGGGCTACTGGGAGGAGATAATACTGTGCCGTATATCTCCGACCGGTAACGCCGTGAAATTCAATTTCTGGAAAATCTGTAAATTCAAAGCAAAACATCAAATCCTTCCTGAGTAAAATGTCTGTCATGTGTCAGAACCTCAGTCAGTCCGTAATCACGCATCACATTTATCGAAATACAGTCTGTCAGGCTGTAACCTTTATCAGAACGGGCTTTATAAAGAGCCAAGCCTGTGAAATCAGTTTATCCCGTGTGTGCGGCACAGTTTCAATATAAGGGTCTTTCCTGTCAAGGCGATCTTTGCTGGAAGTTTTGACTGAACCGACTGTTTTTGTTTCCTAATCAAGACGGATTATAAGATCGTGCTGATAACTCATCTTAAAAACTTCTTTACCGTCTATTTTTACAGGGACAAGAATGGTGACTTCGCCGACCTCAATTCCGGTTTCCCTGATTATCAGTCTGACAAGACGTTCAAACAAATCGCCGTTTATTTTCCTTGCAGTATCGGACATCTTTGCAGGCAAGGCGTCAAGAGCAGCTCCTATTGATGGTTATGTGACTTCAACATATATTTATTTAAACTGAACATTAGCTTGCATTGTATGATTGAATATATACCTTTACTTGAAACATTTTAGTTAATAGTTGACAGCACAGACGGAACATATTGCCTGTCTTAATACTGCTTCATTTTTGAGGCAATCAGTGAGCCTCTGCTCTGAGTCGTTAATTGTTTCAAAAAAAGTATTATGAGTAAAATTATTCCGTATCCATTGCC
>DYRK01001017.1 GCA_020718785.1 Desulfatirhabdium butyrativorans
ACTGTTGCCGGTCTCTGCGGCATCTTTGTTTTGCTCGCTGTGACCGGCTATATTTCCCGCTGTTCGTTTCATAATTCGGCGATTCAGGAGACGCCGAGATATGAAATCTATCCCAAAGAAGAAATCGCTATTCCCGGACGTATTCCCAAGCCCAAATTTTTTCTGCCGAAAGTGGCTGTAATCATTGATGATATGGGGTATGACAGCGCTATTGCCGAGAAATTTCTCAGCCTGAATGTTCCCCTCACTTTCTCTGTTTTTCCTCACAGTCCTTCCCGGGACCGGATTATCCGTTCTGCCAAAGCAAAAGGGCAGGATATCATGCTCCATCTCCCGATGGAGCCGGTTGAATATCCGTCAGTTGATCCGGGACCGGGTGCGCTGCTTACCTGCATGTCTCCGGATCAGATCATCAGCCGGCTCAATGCAAATCTGGATTCCCTTTCTTTTGTCAAAGGAGTCAACAATCACATGGGATCGAGAATGACCGCTGTTTCGACACAGATGTATCAGATATTGTCCGCGCTGAAAAAAAGAGAGCTGTTTTTCATTGACAGCCTGACCACATCGCAAAGTCTGTGCAGATCATGCGCGCATATCCTGCAAATTCCCTTTGCCCAGCGGGATGTTTTTTTAGACCATGTGGTGGATGCAGGGGCTATCCGCATAAAGATCGGAGAGTTGATCCGTATTGCCGATCACTATGGCGAAGCTATAGGAATAGGACATCCGCATCCTGAGACCTACAATGCCCTCCGGGAAATGCTGCCTGAACTGCAAAAAGAAGTTGAACTTGTTCCGGCTTCCGAGATAGTGCATACTGCCGGATAAGGTTCTTCTTGCAAATAAAAAAGCCCGGACTCATTATAAAATGAATCCGGGCTGTTATTTGTAAAGGGGATTTGGCTGCACAGAAATTTTAAGTTGACTTCCGTGTGTGCAAATAAAAAAAGCCCGGACTCATTATAAAATGAATCCGGGCTTTTATATAAAGATTTCTCGGCAATGTCCTACTCTCCCGCACAGCTGCCCATGCAGTACCATCAGCGCTAAAGAGCTTAACTTCCGTGTTCGGGATGGGAACGGGTGTTTCCTCTTTGCTATTACCACCGAAAAAAATTATCAGAATCAGAACAATATCAGAAATCAAATTTTTCCGAATCTCAATGTCAAACCAGATATATGCACATAAAAACGTTCAAAATATTTGTGTCAGAAATTGTGGCCAAGCCTCACGACCTATTAGTACCGGTAAGCTGAATTCATTACTGAACTTGCACATCCGGCCTATCAACCTTGTAGTCTTCAAGGGGTCTTCAGTCTGCATGTTTCCATACAGAGGGGATATCTAATCTCAAGGTTGGTTTCCCGCTTAGATGCTTTCAGCGGTTATCCTTTCCGAACATAGCTACCCAGCTATGCCGCTGGCGCGACAACTGGAACACCATTGGTTCGTCCATTCCGGTCCTCTCGTACTAGGAACAGATCCTCTCAAATATCCTGCGCCCACGAAAGATAGGGACCAAACTGTCTC
>DYRK01000015.1:0-14524 GCA_020718785.1 Desulfatirhabdium butyrativorans
CCATTCGGATTTCGGCTCTTGGGGAAAAGCGGTCTGCATGGTGTATAAGATATTTTTTGCAAACTGTTCCGCTTCCGAAGAAATTCCTTTCGTGAACTGAAAATCGCTCAGAAAGCCGTCCGATTTCATTTTAAATGCAAAGGGATAAATCAAAGATTCGGCGTAAACCGGCTTCCGGTCATTCAGGTGATATTCGACATCGGAAAGCACAGCCGCCACATTCCAGATGCCGGGTTCGAGATCGTAATACTTCAGGAGCAGTTCGCCGGAAGCCTTCATTTTCACAGGCGTTTTCGTTCCACCCTGTCCGGGCTGCGGAGCTTTGTTTCCCGGCATTCCCGCAGGCATGAGAAAGGAGAAATCAATCTCCGTGTCTGCCTCACTTTGAAATCGGTAAGCAAGGGTTTCGCCGTTTTTGGGACCGAAGCGCAGCCGGGGAGCCTCTTTTTTCGGAGCCGGCTCCGGAGGCTCTGTCATTTCGGTTTTCTGTGCAGTTTCAGGAGATTTTACAGGAAGCTGTTCTGTCTCTCTGCTTTGCCGGAGGCGGATTCCCAGCACGACAGCCGCGATCAATATCGCCGAAAGAAAAACAATAATGATTTTACGTTTCATAATTCACCTATTGTCTTTAACTGGGATTATTGGGGATTATCCCCATAAATCCCTGTCTTTTTTATTTTCAAACCTTCTGAACTCCAGACTTTTCGCGCCGAAGTTTATCAGTAATCCGACTTCAAGGTTATAAGCCTCGATATAATTGATAGCCTGAGCCAGATGAACATTTTCAATTTGACTGACTGCTTTGATTTCAACGGATATTTTGCTTTCGACAAGAAAATCCGCCCGCCGTGTGCCGACATGTTTATCTTTGTAGAATATCGGCATTTCATACTCACGGGCAAATTTTACACCCTGCAATTCAAATTCATAAGCCAATGCCCTCTGATAAATGACTTCCTGAAATCCGGTTCCCAGAGCCTTATGAACTTCCATAGAACATCCGATAATTTTGCCTGTTATATCGGAATATTTCAGATGACTGGCTGACATACACTATCCTTTATTGGGATTATATTGGATTTACGGGACACATTGTCTTAAACTGGGATTATAGGGGATTCAGGGGATTAACGGGATTTAATCTCATAATCTCCATAATCACATAAATCCCAGTTCAGACTCTTTGCACGGGGTATTTACGGGACACATTGTCTTAAACTGGGATTATAGGGGGATTCATGGGATTAACAGGATTCAATCCCATAATCCCCATAATCCCATAAATCCCAGTTCAGACTTTCTTTACGGGATTAACAGGATTTTAATCCCCATAATCCCCATAATCCCATAAATCCCAGTTCAGACTTTCTTTACGGGATTGACAGGATTTTAATCCCCGAATCCCCATAATCCCATAAATCCCAGTTCAGACTTTCTTCCCCCCGGAATCATTACAATCTCGGAGGTCTGTTGGCAGAGAACAGCGGATGAACGCTATCAGGGAATAACCTCCATTGCTGTTTTATCAGCCAGACGATAAATACGGAAATCGCTATCCAATGTGAATACACGACGAAGAGATAAGCTTTCGGCAACTACGATAAGTGAAGCATCTGCCAAATCCATAGGAACATCATAATATTTTTCCATAAGTGCAGCCATCCGTTCAACTTCGGGATGTGTGAAAGCATGTAACATCAGACGTTTTAACATTTTCATCTTCCAGAGTTCTGCCTGATAACGATAACCGCCGACTTCTCCGAGCAGATACATCGCTTCTGTAAAACAGGGCCACGTTGTGAGCATAGTGCAGGTTCGCAGATGCTTCGCAACATTCACACAGTCTCCATGACTGCCATCATCTTTATCCAACAGCGCAACCAATGGTCCCGTATCTGTAAGTATCATAGCCGTCCCTGCTGTCGTTTTCTTAACAATCCGGCAGCGAATTTTTTACCGCAGTCTTTTGACATCTGTGCGCCGCCGGACACATATTCGCTGCTTGAAAGAACACCTATATGCTCGGCAAGGTGATCCGCCAGAGTCTTATCTCCGTCTGACTGTCCGGCAACAATACGGGAACCGAACCATTCCTTCAGCATATTCTGGACAAGCATTTCAGGGCTGATATTCTGACTTCCTGCATATTCGGTCAGTATGGTTTCAATCTCAGGTGTAAGAGTGATCTGCATAGTTCAACCCCCTCCTTTCACAATAATTCTCATTATACACTCTCACAAACCGGAACACAAGCAAAAAAAGACCTCCGGGATCATCACCATCCCGAAGGTCTGTTGTCATATTATCTCAAATGCAGGAAGGCTGAGAAACTGAGTTTTTTAAAAAAACTCAGTTTATTATATGGGTTATGCAGTGTCTCTCATTCCTGTACAGAGCGTGGGAAAAGGAAAATCATCACCTGACATCCGGCTCGCCCGGCTCCGGCGGTTCAGACGGTTCGCCCGGTTCAGGAATTTCATTATGTTCAAAATAACTGTAGTTAGTATTTACAACTCCGTTAAACAGTTTCCCCCAATCGCTGCCGGACCAGCGCATCTCAAGCGGCTGGGGCCATTCTGCTCTTATTTTCAAACCGTCCCATGAGATAATGGGTAAGCTGAAAGTCAAAATCAGCTTTGCATAAACATACAGCGAACCGTTTAATGAAGATATCTCCGCCGGCAAACTGAAATTGAAAATTGCCTCCGGAACCGAGTAGCGTATCTGAATACTCGCTGAAGCCAACTGAGATATCTGAATAAAACTGATTGAGCCGCCGACGCCGACCTCCACACCGAACCCGGCAAAAGAACTGCCGATCCCGATCTCTACACCTGCATCAACAGAGACTTATGGGCCTACTTCCAAGATGAGTTTGTTGTTAGGAGCGACATAAACAGTGCCTTGTATTCCGATTTTTCCCGCTATGGAAACCTGTATGTCCAAGGGAACACCGCCGAGAAAAGGAGCGGTCAGCGCGGCTGTCGAGGGCGACTCCAATTTTATATCCTTTTTATAAAGATCTGATGACGCGTCTTTACCGAAAGAGATCAGCACCCTTTGGCCGATGTTGCCGTTCGTATCTTTTGAAAGCGAAAAAAGATTTCCCCAGATTCGGACGCCGGCGATGTCAGCGCCGTAGCTGAAATAACTCCCTGTAATATTATCAATATTCACATCAGCTTTTGCCCACAGGTCAAACAGATACAGGGTGTTGCCGTAAATCTGTCCCCGAATCCAGTTCTCCGAACCGAAGTAACCGGCAATGGGGAACTGCTTTCCCCCGATATCTATTGTCTTATAATTCAGTTCGGCACCCAGGTTGTAGCCGCCCCGAATATTATCATCCCCGTACCACTTGTTATCGTAGCTGCTGAAAACAGAATTGGAATAAGGTCCGCTTTCCCCGTCCGAGCGCATTGTTCCCGCACGCCGGCCTGAGGCAATGCTTTCCTGATCCGACGGGAGAAAAATCACCGGAAGTTCTCGGACGTTGTCCGCTTTATTGTCTTCCCATTCCTGAATCTGATTATTCGGATCAAGCTTGACAATCAGCTTGCAGACAACTTCGCTGCGCCTTCCGGCAAGCGCACGATACGCCTCCGCATTCAGATAAAGATCAAAAGTACGGCCCAGCGGCATCTGTCTGGTCAGGGGCGGATATATCCATTTATCTGTTTTGATGACACGACAGCGCCCACGCTATAATCCGGTTTGAAACCTTCAGCCGTCGGATCAATATCCGAGACATTTCCCTGTACAATGCGCTTTAAACCTAAGCTTACATACACATTGTATTTGGGAACATCGGCAGAAATATCAAACCAAATATCCATCGGAAAACCGGACTGAGCAATATCAGGGACCCAGACATTGGTAAATCGGATATTTCCTGCCTGAAAATCAGGAATATATGTCTCATCGCCCACTTCGTCGGTAACGACTTCCGCGCCTTCCGCATTGGTTTTGTATGTCACGGGCAGGGCTGTTCCCTTGCGGACTGTCAGACTGAACCTGCCGGAATCATCGGTTGTGACCGTGGCAACAGTTTTGCCATTTGCGTCAACCGCTCTGACCTTGGCATCCGCAACCGGAGCGCCGTCCGCACTGACTGTTCCGTCCTCGGTGTAGGATTCCGAAACCGTGTAGGGCGTATTATCTTCCGTATCTCTCTGATACAGATAAATGTCGTATCCGCCTTCTCCGCCCGGGCGTTTGGAATGGAAAAGAATATATTTCGCATTTTCGGAGACCGCGGGCGCGCCTTCCTCGAATTCGCTGTTCAGACCCGGCAGGAACAGAAATTCCTCCGAAGCGGTTTCAAACAGGAAAATATCCCGTCCCCGGTGGCCCAGATCCGGGCTGTTCCGGTCGCTTACCAGTGCCATAAAGCCGCCGTCCGCGCTCAACGAAGGCTGACCTTCAATATAGGCAGTGTTCAGCCGGGCATCCGGTTCGGCAAGTTTGTCCTCCGTGTTTTTCCACAGAAAAACATCGTAACCGCCCCGGCTGTCATCCCGACCGGAACCGCCGAAAGCCGTCAGAGTCCCATTTCTGTTCAGAGAGGGAAGCAGTTCGTCGCCCGCTGTATTGAGCCATCCTGAAACCGTGGGAAGCATTTTTTTACTGCCGATACTATAGAACCGGATATCCGCATTGCCGGCGATGTTCTCCGGCGACCCCGTCAGTTGAAATGCCAGCACGGTTCTGTCCGCGCTGATGTCCGGGAAACGCTCGTTATATTCGGTATTCAGACCGGGCAGATCAATAAATGCGCCGGCTGTGAGATCATAGAGATAAACATCGGCGCTGCCGGTTCTGTCAGAGTAAAATACCATGTAACGTCCGTCGCCGCTGATACGGGGACTCATATCCGCCGCAGAGGGGCTGTTCAGTCCTGCAAGATTCAGCAGTCCCTGATCTTTCCGATAAACATAAATGTCGGGATTTCCGCTGCGGTTGCTCTGGAAAACAACGGTATTGCCGTCATCGCTGATGTCACCGAAACTGTCATCCGCCGCGCTGTTGAGTCCCGGCAGGCTGACAAGGTGACGGATTTCCGATGCCGCCGTAGTTCCGCTTACCGCGACGCCGATATCGGAGCGTTTCAGGAAAGAAACCACGCCGCTCGGTCCGCCCCCGGCGCGTCCCACCATGTCGAATCCCAGGACAAAATTCTGCCAGAAGTCAATGCCGATGATGCCGTCATAGTCCGCGCCGCTCAGGTCTTTCACTTCCGCCTGACTCGCAGGGCATTCGACTGCCCGGAGCATGGACTCGGCGCCCGTGACAAACAGATAAATGTCCTCCCACCTGCTCAGGTTTCCGAGTTCCGCCGCGACAGCCGTATCTAAAATAATCCGGTTTTTCAGGGTGCTGCTGAGAAGGAATGTGCGCTTTGCGCCGACTTTGTAATCCTCGCCCTTTAAGGCCACAGGCGTGACAGTGACTTCGAGGTCGGTGAAAGCCGTTCCTTCGGGGTCATTCGGATCGGTTATCCGTCCCTGAACATGTGTGTTGAAAAGCATATTTGCAGGCACACCCGCAATCACGGGCATACTGCCGAGACTCAGACCCGCAACGCCGTCGGGATCAAGATTGAACTCGGTCATGCTGACCAAAGGTTGCAATACTGCGAGCGGAATGTCCGCGGTGCCGGTCACATCGCCTTCGGAACGCTTGCGGTACATGCCGAAAATACCGTCTGCGCCGCTCAGAGAAAGTCCGGTCAGAGCGGAATAATCTTTGCTGTTTGCCAGAACCACGCGCATTCCCTGCGCCTTCACATTGCCGACGGCAATATCTGCGCTCGCGGCTTTGCCGTTCAGAACGCCGCCTCCGGGCAGTTTCAGACTCACATCGCCGCCGGTCAGAGTCACAATACCGGAAGGAATTTTATCTTCAAACAGCACGAGTGCGCTCACTCCTGTGTCAACAAGGAGATTCAGCGTCTGCGCGCCGGATTTCGCCGGAACTGTGAACAGTCCATCCGCGGTCTTTGTCAGCGTAATATCGCCGGTTTCAGAGCCTGCCGGAAGCGGGCTTTCCTGCACACCGCTCATCCGGTACATATAAATGTCCGAACCGCCTTCGCCCCCGAGCCGGCGGGAATGGAAGAGCATGAAATTTCCGTCCGCGCTGAAAAAAGGAGCGGCATCGTCCGCGTCTGAATTCAGACCCCTCATGCTGACAGCCATCATAGACAGGGCATGAACCGCCACGATATCCCGGTTATAGATTCCCATATCCGGGTTTGTCCGCTCCGTCTGGAAAGCGATGAACAGTCCGCCCGGATAGATTGCAGAAAACTGCTCCCGGTATTCGGTGTTGACGCGGTTTATTCCCTGAGGCAATGCCCTGATCTCGCCGTTTTTCACATCATAGAGATAAACATCGGGTCCGCCGTTCAGAGCATCCGCACGACGGCCCGTAAATGACAGAAGGGAGCCGTCTTCGTTCAGCGCGGGCAGCGATTCCTCTCCGGCTGTGTTCAGCCCCGGAAGCGTCACATACTGCTTTGTGTCGCGGTCATAGAGATATACATCCGAGCCGCCCTGTCCTCCGGAACGCTCGGACCGGAATGCGATATACCGTCCGTCTCCGCTGATCCAGGGATTTCTTTCCAGAGAAGCGGTGTTCAGTCCCGGAAGGGAAACAAAATCTTTCTGTGTCAGATCATAGAGATAAACATCGTATTCTCCCTCGCCCCCTTTCCGGTCCGAATGGAATACGACATAACGTCCGTCCGCGCTGATCCGGGGATAGGAATCATCTGATGTACTGTTCAGATTCCGCAGATTCAGAATGCCCGCGTCTTTCTGCCACACATAAATATCCCATCCGCCTTTTCCATCCGGGCGGTCGGACTGGAAAACAACGGTATTTCCGCTTTCATCGGATGAGGGAAATCTCTCGTCTCCGAAAGAGTTCAGACCCTCGAGAGCTACATATTTTGCGGAAAGTTCCGGCAGATTTTCACGGACAGCCTCTTTCCGATCCAGACGGCGCAGCAGGGAGATTGTGCCGTCGGGACCTCCGTCCTGATAATCCGTAAAATCAAAGCCGACCACATATTCCTGCCAGCGGGAAATGCCCAGCACCGCCTCGAATTCCACGCCCATAGTGCTGTAGGGCGCGACGCTGATTTCCGATACCCGGAATTTGGGATACAGCGTTATTGTCTCGCCGGGTCCCACAAGATTCAGTTCGATTTCCTCATCTTCGGGAATTGCCCATGTGCCGGAACCCGGATCGTATCCCAGAGATTTTGCGACTTCGGTGTCTAAAACAAGCTTGCTCACCGCGCCGGTATCCAAAAGAATGTCGAGATTTCCGGTATCCGCAGAACCGAAACTGCTTTTCGCACGGAAAGGAACCTGCAAGTCCGAATAGCTTGCGCTGACCGGATTTGCCGGGTCTTTTACGGAAAAAGTTTTGGCGCGGAACACATACTGCGGTTCCGCAAGATCAAGAACAGGCTTGGATCCGAAAGACAGGGAAGCATTGCCCGAAGGCGGAAGGTCCAGTTCAAAAGTGCCGACCGCGGGTCTGAGCGTTCCGAGAGGAACGTCTAAAAGAACGCTGTCCAGATTCTTTGCAAGTCCCTCTGTGCGGCGAAGACCGATGATTCCGTCCGCTCCTTTTGCGGTCAGAGACGGGTCGCTCTGCGAATCCGGGGTCTGAATTACCATGATCCGCATTTCCGCGGCAAAATATGCGCCGATTCTCACCGGAGCGGTTGCCAGCAGACCCGAGCGGGAAATGCTGGAATAGGATTTTGACACTTTGGTGTCTGTCACGGTGAGAGCGGTTTCCGATTTTTTTCTGACTGCGGTGTTGGTCCTGGCAAGTCTGTCGTCAAATACCAGCAGGGCATTGGAGCCGGTATCAACAAGCAGATTCAGGGTCTGATTTCCGATTTCCACAGGCAGCAGAAACTGCTCTGCCCCGCCCCGTTTCAGATCGAAAGCCGTTTCCGTGCCGTCATAGACACTGCCCTCGGTCTCTTCCACGGTGAATGTCGCTGAATCGCTGATGCCTTTATATTCTGCGGAAATGAGCGCCGCGCCGGGCGCCGATGAAGTCGCCAGCCCTTTGTCCGCTGTCTGATTGCCGACGCCGGCAACCGAAGCATCCGAAGATGACCATTCGGACTGAAGGGTCACATCTTCCGTGACGCCGTTTTCATAAGTTATTTCTGCGGTAAACTGCTGAGTATGTCCCGGAAGCGCGGAAACCTCTTCGGGTCTGATATTGAGAGCGATCACATTTCCTGCGGGGCCCGGGGCAAATCCGTCTTCGCCTTCCGAATCAATATGATAGCCGGAAGCATTGTAAAACTGGGTCAGGCGGAGCAGTTCCTTCAGACTGATCTGCCAGTTCTGAGGACTGTAATCCGAATCGTGGGGATCGCAGCTCTGATTTCCGGTTCCGGGCGCGAAGCCGTCTTCGCCGTCTGAATTGCAGTGATACGCGCCGCTGTTGTATAGCTGAATCGTGCGGAGAAGTTCCGTGAGTCCGATTTCCCGGTCAGAGGGTCTGTAATCCGCGCTGTGATAACCGTCCTGCGCGGACACCGCATCCGAACCCGGAAAACCGCAGAGAATCCCTGCGATAAGAATCAGAGAACCGAAAAATGTCAGACTGCCGAAGAATCTGGGTTTCATTGAACTTCTCCTTTATTGCCTGATTTTATTATAAATAATTCACATATCTTTCTTATAATTTTTTTTATCATCAGGAAATTGACTTTGTCAAGGAAAATTTTGCAAGGGTAAAAAAAATTTCTGTCAAATAATCCCCTGCTGTCTGGATTCCTCTATGCAGAACCTCGTCAGGAGTAAGAAACGGCAACTTTCATTATCAGTTCATTATAGATTTTTCTAAGTTGCTCTAAGTACCTGTGCAAAAGTTTTCAGGTATTTTTTTCCGGAGTGCAGAAATTGTATTTCTGCATGGCGGAAATGCAATTTCCGCTTACAGATCAAGGTGAATTTTTATGGCTTTCTGTATTTCGGCAATATCAGCAGAAGATAATGCGCCGATGCGCTGTTTCAGTCTGCTTTTATCAAGTGTGCGAATCTGGTCGGCTTTGGCTTTGAATGCGCCGATGCGCTGTTTCAGTCTGCTTTTATCAAGTGTGCGAATCTGGTCGGCTTTGGCTTTGGAATCCTTCGGCAAATTTCCCGTGCCTTTTCGGAGAAGGACTTCAAAAGGATATATTTTCCCGGTGCTTGAAGTAATCGGAAGTATGGTAACAGTGCCGGAAAATTCATTATTCAGATTATTGGAAACAACCGCAACCGGTCTGCTCTTTGACATTTCCGCCCCGACAACCGGATCAAGACATGCAAGATATATCTCTCCCTGCTTAATAGTCATCCCAATTCTCAGTGTCTGCCGCTTCAAATTCTTTTGTGAGTTTAAGGCTTTCCTGTCGGGCTGCCTGATAGCCTTCTTTCAAAAGGGCATCCGCAACTTCTGTCTGTTTTTGTTCCTTTGACATCTGTGCGCCGCCGGACACATATTCGCTGCTTGAAAGAACACCTATAGCAAGGTGATCCGCCAGAGTCTTATCTCCGTCTGACTGTTCGGCAACAATACGGGAACCGAACCATTCTTTCAGCACATTCTGAATAAGCATTTCAGGGCTGATATTCTGACTTCCTGCATATTCTGTCAGTATGGTTTCAATCTCCGGTGTAAGAGTGACCTGCATATTTCAACTCCCTCCTTTCCATTATACACTCTCACAAGCCGGAACACAAGGAAAAAAAGACCTCTGGGATCATCACTCAATCCCGGAGGTCTTTTGTTACATCATTTAATCACAACTGCTTTGATTATTGGGGATAAAACTGAGAG
Organism: Desulfatirhabdium butyrativorans; assembly: GCA_020718785.1. Taxonomy (GTDB): domain Bacteria; phylum Desulfobacterota; class Desulfobacteria; order Desulfobacterales; family DYRK01; genus DYRK01. The sequence goes on from DYRK01000015.1 coordinate 9,865, forward strand.
GATCAGCCTGAGCTGATGGCAAACCGGCTTTTGGAGGTTTTGTATCTCTGGGCAGGAAAACAACAGCTTGTAAATAAAACTAATGTACGCGTCTTTGTCCGGTCTGATATAGCTGAATTGGACAAGGGGGAAAGATTTCATTTTATTTCGTTTACACTGCCCATCCGACGGCTAGGCTGCCTGTTTATTCTCAGACTTTAAAAAAAGTAGAGGTTTTCTCTTTTATGTGAAACTCTTTACCTCTCTTTTTACAAAATTCAATTACTTTATCACTTAATTCATCGTAATATTTTTGATATCCGGAATATCTGGTAACTCTCTCATTATAATTTAATCGCCCAAATATAAGCTTATCTGCAAATCCGACGGCTTTTAAAATATCATCAAAATTCTGGACGATTATATTAGGTGTCGGATAAGGTTCGATACTTACCCATGTGTAACAACCTTTTTTATGTAATTCATATAAAGCATTAATTCTGTCTTTATAGGATGCTGCATGAGGCTCCATATTTTTTTTAAAACCTTCATTTAAAGATATTAATGAAATACCGATTTCATGCCGTTCTCCAAATTCTGAAAGTTCAAGTGGAGGTATCCCTTTTGTCAAAACAGTACATTTTATATTTTCTGAATTAAGAATGTTTATAATATGTAAGCTCAAATCATTTATTTCTTTATATCCGTACATAAAGGGATCAGTGCTGAAACAGAGATGAACGAATTTGATTTTATGTTTATGTTTAGGGAGTTCTTTTTTTAATAATTCAACAGCATTGCTGACAATTTTCGGTTTTATCCATTCATTATAGTCTGCCGCCTTTCCGAACCTTTTCGCCATCATCATAGCGTAGCATGGATATAAACAACCATGTGAACACCCTTGAACATGGTTTATCGTGTAATCTCCATATTCAACCGCTGTCCTGTAAAGCAGAGTTTTTCTTTCAATACTGTCCATTTTAAATTCAATCTGTTATTTCGGAAAGATAACCAACGTCTTATCGGCAAAAGTGTTCTTTCTTCTTCTATTTGCCGGAGGCTCACATCTGATCTTTCCTTCAAGTTCAATTTGTTTTAATATGTCCCTATAGTTTTTCTCAATATAAGGAGTTCCTATATTATGGCTTTCATAAATTTCTTTCATTGTAAGCCGGCATCCTGCATATTTTGACAGAAGCATATCTCCCAAGTCATCCAGAGGTCTGGAAAGTTCAAATAAAAGCGGATATTGTCTGCTGGCAGGATTATATTCAAAACTTGGAACGCCTTGTTGTATCTCAGAACTTTCCTTAGCCATGATTTCTTTCATAATTTTATATCCACGAAAATCTTTAGTGACAAATATCAAATGGTGGCTTGTCCGTGTACCGCGTTCATCTCTGAATCGAAACGGTAATACATATTTACCACCCATCTTTTGAAGAGATTCAGCAAGTTCTTCAATAATTGCTAATTCACGATCTTGGGAAGATATCTCGTTTAATTTGATACGAAGCTTATCGGCATGATCTTGACCGAATAGCGCATCCATGTGATCTTTTACTTTAGGATTATTTAATCCCAAATTGATTCGATTATAGTTAAAAAAGAAAATACAGTCACATCCCCAATTTTTCAGGACAGAATTAACAAGACGAAGAGAAAGACCTTTATATCCAAACGGATCAACAAAGAAAAGCGTTGGTATAAGTTTCATTTTTTCAAACATTTTAACAATTTGATCTCCGACTTCCTTGTTATGGACAACAGGTGCATATTTCAGTTGGTTGATATTTGATAAGTTTTGTATTTCATTATCAAGAGTTCTTACCCATTCTTCATCTTTATCATTAAAGATTGCCACAAGACGCTCTTTTATATCAGGATCTTTGATAGCTTGTTCTAAGACACGAAGAGGTGTTGATATTTGCCCGTCTTTATAACGTCCCGGACCGGCAAACAAATCAATGTATGATATTTTCTGAGAATATTCAGGATGGCGTTTTTGACTTCCAATGATAACTTTAGCCCATGCCCAAAAATATTTGGAAACAATTGTTGCCTTGGCTATTGACTGTTCTTTAGCCTCGTCAAAAAATTTTTTAGACATCGTTATTCTCTTTCCATTACTTGTCCCTGACCATTGATTATACAGTCAGATGATGGCACCGTGGATTTTTTTATAATTTTCGAATCGGCGAGGATCATCAGTCTGAAAAATCTTGCGGAGCCATTACAGCACACGGTCATATATATTCTTACCACCGTCCGTCATAATCTGAGCTTCCGGATTCCCGGCATTGCAGTTTAAGCATGTCCGTTTTACCGACGGTTTCAAAAGCGCAGATTATGCCGATGGCGGGTATAACTTTCTAACTTTTCTTTTCTTCTTCCAGAGTCGCCCGATGACTCAGGCTGATTTTTCCGTCTTTCCGGATTTCAAGCACTTTGACCTTGAGACGGTCGCCTTCTTTGACCACATCCGTCACCTTTTTGACGCGCTGTCTCGCAAGTTCCGAGATGTGAACCAGCCCGTCAGTGCCGGGCATAATCTGTACAAAGGCTCCGAAATCCGTGATTTTCACAACCGTTCCGTCATAAATCTGCCCCACTTCAGCTTCCTGCACGATCTCATGTATCCGCTTGAGGGCAGCGTCTGCCTCGGCTTTCGAGGCTGCGGCAATCTTGACCATGCCCGAATCCTCGATTTCTATCCGAGTGTTGGTCTCAGACTGAATGGAACGGATGATTTTTCCTCCGGGACCGATAACATCCCGGATTTTATCCGGGTTGATTTTCAGGGAAATCATCTTGGGCGCGTGGGGAGAAATTTCTTTGCGGGGTTCCGACAAGGTCTCCTGCATTTTCTGCAAGATAAAAAGCCGGCCGGCCCGAGCCTGTTCCAGTGCTTTTTCGATGATGTCCCGGGAAAGCTCATGAATTTTGATATCCATCTGAATGGCGGTCACGCCGTCTTTGGTCCCCGCGACTTTGAAATCCATGTCACCGTTATGATCCTCATCTCCGATGATGTCCGAAAGAATCGCAATCCTGTCTTCATCTTTCATCAGCCCCATGGCAATGCCGGCGACCGGAGTTTTGATGGGAACGCCGCCGTCCATCAGCGCAAGACTTGCCGCGCAGACTGTTGCCATCGAAGATGACCCGTTGGATTCCATGACTTCCGACACCACGCGGATAGTATAATCGAATTCCCCTTTGGCAGGCAGCACTTTTTCCACAGCACGCGTCGAAAGTCCGCCGTGACCGATGTCTCTGCGGCTGGGTCCTCCGAGTCTTTTGACTTCTCCCACGGAAAAGGGCGGAAAATTATAATGAAGCATAAATGGACGGCTTTCTTCCCCGCTCAGGGTTTCCACACGCTGTTCGTCCAAACCCGACCCCATGGTCAGAATTCCCAGCACCTGAGTTTCCCCGCGGGTGAAAAGTGCGCTGCCGTGGGGACGCGGCAGGATACCGACTTCGCTGGTAATAGGACGTATCTCGTCGAATTTTCTCCCGTCAATCCGCAGCCCTTCTTTCAGTACCAGATCCCTGCACATTTTCCGATGCAGTCCGTGAAAGATTTCATCAGCTTCGCCTTTGCGGTCGCTGTATGCCTCACCAAGTTGTCCGATGATTTCCGCTTTGATTTCTCTGACCCTGTCGTGACGTTTCATCTTCTTAGGAATGACAATTGCTTCACGGAGTTTCCCCGCTGCCGAAGATTCGATCTGCCGGATCAGTTCCTCGTCTTTTATAACCGGAGGAATCACCCGTTTGGGCTTGCCCGCGGCTTCTTTCAGTTTCAATTGCAGATCAATGAGCGGCTGTATGGCAGCATGACCGAAAAAAATGGCTTCCAGAAGTTCAGCCTCGCTTACGATATTGCCGGACCCCTCCGCCATTACCACGCCGTTTTTTGAACCCGCCAAAATGATGTTGATATCGCATTTGTCCCATTCCGCGATCACAGGATTTATTTTAAGCTGCCCGCCTATTCGCCCCACCCGGACACCTGCGACAGGTCCCGCGAAGGGAATATCGGACAGTTCCAGCGCGGCAGATGCTCCGGTCATTGCAAGGATATCCGGATCGTTTTCCTGATCCATGGACAGTACCGTGGCAATCACCTGGGTCTCATAAAAAAAATCCTTTGGGAAAAGGGGACGGACGGGACGGTCAATCAGGCGGGAAGTCAGGGTTTCCTTCTCGCTGGGTCTTCCCACTTCCCGCCTGTGATAATTCCCCGGGATCCGGCCTGCGGCATAAATTTTTTCCATATATTCTACCGAAAGCGGTAAAAAATCTGTGCCGGCTCTCATCTCATCGGAGGCTACAACCGTAACAAGCACAATTGTTTCGCCGTACTGAACCACTACAGCGCCGGATGCCTGTTTGGCAAGTTTTCCCGTCTGAATACTCAGCGGTCTGCCCCCGACGTCGGCTTTAAATGCTATTTCCATTCCTGTCTCCTGAAGAGAGATTCGGGGTACGAGGTTCGGGGTCAGAGGAAAGATACCCCCCTGACCCCTGACCCCTGACCCCGAACCCTCCCGTTAAGAGAGATTCGGGGTACGAGGTTCGGGGTCAGAGGTAAGATACCCCCTGACCCAGAACCTCGAACCCCGAACCCTCCCGTTTCATCTTCTCAGTCCCAGCGTTTCAATGATGGTTC